>JAJZPK010000131.1 GCA_021811205.1 Pseudomonadota bacterium | reverse complement strand
TTGTCCACTGCAACGTTCAGGGTATTTTGCACCAATTGCCTGTCATTGTGAAAGTTTTCAGACCCCTGTGCGCCTGTGACTCAGATGCAGATAGCCTCGAAGCTCGTTGAATGCCCTTGCGAGTTCCGCTTCGAGCTTCACGAAGTCCATGGAAGTGGAGCGGTTTTTCATGGTCTCGGAAATCTTTCTTCCTTCGGCCAGGAGCCTGTCCTCGCTCATTTCATCCTCGGGCAGGGCGAGATCCGAAAGGATCGTCACGCTTCCCGGCTGCACTTCGAGCATGCCGCCAGAGACGTAGATGATCTCCATGTCTTCCCTGTCCGGAACCCTCATTCTCACGGCCCCTGATTTGAGGCGGGATATCAGCGGCGCATGGCCGGGATAGATGCCGACTTCCCCCATTTCGGCCGGTGCGACAACAAATTCGACCAGCCCTGAAAAAATCGATTTTTCTATGCTGACGATGTCCACCCGCACGGTCATTGCCATCGATTTCTCCTCAAACAGCCGCAGCGCCTGCGACGATCTCCGTGATTTCCTCCGTGATCGCCGCCTGCCTGGTCTTGTGGTAAATCTGCTTCAGTTCGTCTATCGCGTGATCCGCATTTTCCGTTGCCGCATGCATGGCGACCATGCGCGCGCCCTGCTCTGAAGCCATGTTCTCTGCAACCGCGAGGTAAATCTGGGACTCGATGTGGCGCCGCAGCATTTCGTCGACGATGATCCTTGGGTCGGGCTCGTAAATGTAGTCCCAGTAGCCTGAAGGGCTGCCCAGGGCCTCTCCCTTCAACGGGAGCAACTGCTCCATCACGGGCTGATGGGCGATGGTGTTGATGAATCGCGTATAGCACATGAAGACCGCATCCAGCCTGCCCTCCTTGTAGGCATTGAGGAGTACCCTCGTAGGATGCGCAAAACGCTCCATTTTCGGCGTGTCCCCCATCCCGACGGCAGCGGACACGATTCGGGCATTCAGGCGCTTCATGAAAGAAAGCCCTTTCGCTCCCAGGGCGCAGACCTCGATCTCTATCTTCCTTTCCTCCCAGCCTTTCATGCTTTGCAGCGCGAGACGCAATGCGTTGCTGTTCAGGGGGCCGCACATCCCCTTGTCGCTGGTGACGAGCAGCAGCCCGATGCGGCTCACTCCGTCTCTGACGGAGAGATATGGGGATTTGTATTCGGGATGGGCGCGGCTCATGTGCGCCGAAACGTTCCTGATCTTTTCGGCATAGGGCCTGGCCGCATCCATGGCGTCGCGCACCATGCGTATCTTCGACTGGGCGACCATTTCCATGGCATGCGTGAGCTTGCGCAAATTCTCGACCGTCCCGATCTTTCCGCGGATATCCTGCAGGCTGGCCATTTATGTCGTCCTCTCGGACGACTATGTTAGCGCACTTTGAACCTGTTCGATGTGAATGTTTGTTTAAGCATGTCCAAGAAACCGGCCGCGCTTTCGATGCAATGCCTGAAGAAAATGCCCTCTGCCGATTGTCTTGGGAGGCTCTCGCACACGACCCTGTTCCTTCCGCAGGATTTTGCCTGATAGAGCGCCCGGTCGGCGGATTCGATCATGCGCGACGCGAGTTCCGCTTCCTCCTCGCAGTCTTCCAGCATCGACAAGCCGATCGAAATGGTGACGTTGAGGACCTGGCCGGATCCGACCCCGAATGGATGAATGGAAATCCGCTCGCGGATCCGCTCAGCGATGCTTTTCGCATGGTTGATGGGCGTCTGGGGAAGCATGACGACGAACTCCTCTCCGCCGTAGCGCGCAACAGTGTCGCCTGCGCGGAGCTGGGACTGGATGATGCCCGCGACATGCCGCAGCACCTCGTCGCCAGCCTGGTGGCCGTACGTGTCGTTGATGCGCTTGAATCTGTCGATATCGAGGAACATGCAGGCGAGAGGCTGGTTGTGGCGGCGCGCATTTCTTGCCTCGATCTGGCAGCGGTGCTCGAAATAGCGCCTGTTCTGGACGCCTGTCAGGGCATCGGTCAGCCCGATCAGCTTGAGCCGCTCATGGTTCAGGGCGCTTCCCAGGCAGACGGAAATGATCGCGGTGAGGCGCTCCAGGAACTGGGTGCCGCTCAGGCTGTCGTATCGCTCAGGATCCGCGCTTCCGAAATGGAGGCTGCCGATCAGCTCATCCTGGCGAACCAGCGGCAGCAATGCGACGGAGCCGATTCCTCGCGAATCGAAGAGTCTTCCATGTATCGCAGGGTCATAGACGCCCAGAAACGGTCGTGGGTTGCTGCCGTAAATGGATTCCAGGGACGCTGCCGATGGCAGCAAGGTCAGTCCGGAAAGACCGGCCTCCCCATCGAGTATCCTGGCCGCCTCGTATTCCGGATCGACAAGCGCCAGGGTGACGCATTCCACCCCGAAAGCCGCCCTGTATTCCGAAAGCAGCAGCCTGAGCAGTTCGACGAGGGAGGGTGCGCCGATCAGCCGGCGCTCGAGCTGGTCGAAACGGCGCATCTTGTCTTCGTTGCAGCGCGCCTCGAAAAGCAAAGTCTCGAGTTGCTGGCGCAACGAAAAATTTTCTGCCTGCAATTGTCCCATGAAACGTTATCGGCGCATCCAGCCGATTCTTTAAGGGTCAGGCAGCGCATACCCGGTTGCGTCCGCTCCTTTTGGCCCTGTACATCGCTTCGTCTGCCGCCACCAGCAGGCCGGATGGGGGAAATTGCGTGCTGCAGGCGATGCCTGCGCTGAATGTGCAGCCAAATTCTGTCCCCTCGTGATTGAACCTCAGCAGGGCGAAACGTTCGCGGATGTCGTTCATGATCTTCTCTGCCGTCTCGATATCGCATTCCGGCAGCACGGCGACAAATTCCTCCCCGCCATAGCGGCCGATCATGTCCGACTTGCGCAGCCGCTGCTTCAAAAGATGCGCCACCGCGCGGATCACACGGTCTCCCACCGCATGGCCATAGGTGTCGTTCATCTGCTTGAAGTGGTCTAGGTCTATCATCACTGCGCAAAGCTCCTTTCCGCTGCGTCGCGCGCGCGCCAACTCGATTTCCAGCTCCTCCTTGATGCGCGCGTGCTTGAGCAGGCCGGTGAGGCTGTCCTTGGACATCAGGTCGGAAAGCTGCCTTGCCCTTGCCGCGCGCACCTTGATTGCCGAGACAAGGCGTGCATCCGAAATCGGTTTTGTCAGGAAATCGTCCGCTCCCACGCCCATGGCCTTGATCTGCTCATCCACGTCCGTTTCCGCGGAAAGGTAGATGATGGGCAGGCCGACCCATCCTTCGTACTGCCGCAAGACAGCCGCGAGTTCCGAACCGATGTAGTTCGGCATCTCGATATCCATCAGCACCAGATCAGGGTGGAATTCGGCCACTCGCTCGACCACCTTGTCAGGCTGGCATCGACCATGCTGGAAATAGCCCCTACGGTATATCTTTCTCCGAGGATGAACGTTGGAATCCGTTCGCGCATATGGGAGGTATTGTCGAACTGGCACAACACAGAACCCCGTGGCAGCATCGTCATGGTATGGCGTGATGTGAATGAAACAGGAGGTGTCGGTATCGCAAATTTGGGAGATCCGCCGCGCGAATTAGTAGAAATAGATGGCTTGTGGCTGACTAAACGCAGCCTGTAACATGCTCTTTAAAAATGTGTATGTATTTCGTGCTTTCTTCTTGTAGATTATTGGGTTATCTACAAGAGTTTCCCCCGCTCCTGCGGGGATAGGCCCGCTTCATGGCATGCATGACAGCCTGCAGCATGGTTTCCCCCGCTCCTGCGGGGATAGGCCCGAGTGCCAGACAATCACGAGGGTGTGGTAAAAGTTTCCCCCGCTCCTGCGGGGATAGGCCCCGAGATTCTCGTAAGTCGGCGGTGCTGAAGGAGTTTCCCCCGCTTCTGCGGGGATATTCACCTTGTAAATACTGGTGGTAACCTGTCAAAGAAATGCTTGCTAGCCAGTGTGCTGCCTATGCGGTACGCATTGCAACCAGAATCACCCTTCGAGCCATCTCATAACGATTTGTTAACCAGGCCACTTAAGGCATCGTTTTAATTGTAGTTTCTGACGTATGCGCGCAAAATATCTATTTATTCAAACCTTACCTTGGATTCAGCCATTTGTATGGCCCCGAACGCTCTTTTCAATAACAACATAAATCAAAGCACTCCCCTGATCGCCATCGCCACGCGTAACGTGGTTTGCCTTGCGCCCGACGACAGCGTAGGCGAAGCCGCGCGCATCATGGCCGAAAAACGGATTTCCTCCATCGTAGTGACGGATGGGAATGGGCATCCGCTGGGCATTCTCACGGAACGGAACATGCTGCAAGCCATGCAGTCGGTATGCCAACCGAGAACACCTCTTAAACAAATCATGTCCTCTCCAGTCATCACCGTACCCGCATCCATTACGTGCCTGGACGCATACCAAATATGCCTCCGAGACGGCATCCGGCATCTGGTGATTGTCGGCTATGATGGGACGCTTCTTGGTCTGGTTAGTGAAACGGATTTTCGTCTGCACATCAATCTTGCCGCACTAGCGGGACGCCGCCAAGTTGCCTCGACCATGAGCCGGTCTGTGTTCAGTCTACCAATTGAGTCAAGCCTGAAAGATACGCTGTTGCTCATGCAGGCTCATCGAGATACCTGCGTGGTAGTTGTCGAAGACGAGCACCCAGTTGGTATCGTCACCGAACGCGACATTGTGCGCCTGTACTCGCACACCCTTGACCGAACGGATATCCCGGTCAGAGAGGTCATGACATCTCCCGTCCTGACCATCCCGCTCGATAACACCATCAACAAAGCGGCTACAATGATGCTCGAAGCCAAGGTGCGACACTTGGTCGTGGTTGATGATTCGGGCCGCCTGGCCGGATTGTTAAGCGAACACGACCTGACTCAGGCCATGGCACTCAATCTGATCGACGATAAGCTCATCGCGGAAGGGGCGTTCCTCCACACCCTGATGAATGCCATTCCGGATATGGTCTGGCTCAAGGACGAACATGGCGTCTACCTGGCATGCAATCCATGTTTCGAACGTTTCATAGACGTGAAGGAGCAGGATATCATTGGCAAGACCGATTACGATTTCCTTGACAAGGATCTAGCGGATGAGTTCCATCGGCATGACCACCTAGCGCTGAAAAAAGACGGGCCTACTTTCAACGAAGGATGGATCCTGTATAACGAACATCGCGTATTGCTCGACATCCTGCGGACGCCGATGCGCAACAGCCAAGGGAACCTGATCGGCGTGCTCGGCATTGCCCGCGACATTACCGGGCGCAAGCGTGCCGAGGAAAACCTGCGCATCACCGCGAGCGTATTCGAAAATAGCCAGGAAGCCATCGTGATCACCGACACGAACAATGCCATCCAGGACGTCAATCCGGCCTTTACACGCATCACCGGCTATTGCCGCGAGGAGGTGCTAGGCAAAAACCCGAAACTGCTCAGTTCCGGTCGCCATGACAAAGCTTTTTTCGCCGCGATGTGGCAATCCCTAGCACAAGAAAAGATGTGGCGCGGCGAGATCTGGAACCGGCGAAAGTCCGGCGAGATTTATGCGGAATTGCTCTCAATCACCTCCATTTGCGACGAAAACGGCAAGGTGCAGCGCTATGTCGGACTGTTCTCAGATATCAGCCACATCAAAGCGCATGAAGCCGAATTGAGCCGTCTCGCCCATTACGATGCCCTGACCGGCATCCCCAATCGGGCACTGCTGGCCGACCGTTTGAAACAAGCAATCATTCACGCGCAGCGGAACAGCAAAATGCTCGCCGTCTGCTATATGGATCTCGACGGCTTCAAGCAGATCAATGACCGCTATGGCCACGGTGCAGGAGACCACCTGCTTGTAGACGTTACCCGCCGCCTTCAGGAAGCATTGCGCGCAGGCGACACTCTCGCCCGGTTGGGCGGGGATGAGTTCGTGGTTCTGTTCAATGATCTCTCAAGCGCGCCGGAATGTTATCATGTACTCGATCGTATTCTGGCCATCGTCGCTGCACCGGTACCCATCGACCAGTATTCTGTCACCGTGTCGACCAGTATCGGCGTGACGTTTTATCCCCAGGACAATGTGGAGGGAGATACTTTGCTGCGGCATGCCGACCGAGCCATGTATGTCGCCAAGCAGACTGGGAAGAACCGCTATCACCTCTACGATCCGGGGCATGATTAATTTGGCAACTCATTATCGTATTAACGAAAAAGGGGCAGCTCATGAACCGTGCAGAATTGATAATCCGGCTTGCCGGTCAACACCCGCAAATACCCGAGCGTGGCATCGCCTTGGCAGTCAAGGCAATACTCGAAGCATTTTCCTCCACCCTATCCCATGGTGATCGGGTCGAAATTCGCCACTTCGGCTCCTTTTCGACCAAACGCCTTCCTCAACGGGTGGGACGCAACCCGAAGACAGGGGAATCCGTCAATGTCCCTGTAAGATTCGTCCCTCACTTCAAGCCCGGTGGTGCTCTGCGATCTTGTGTAATGCGCGCTGGGCATGAAAGGCAATCTCATGCAGCGAAAAGAATGCCATGAGCGAATCAAACTTGACCTTGCGACTCGATAACGATCTCAAGAAAGCCTTCGAGGCAACCTGCAAATCTCAAAACCGAATACCTATGCAGGTGATCCGAGAACTCCTGCGCGCCTATGTGAAAAAGCATTCAATATCGAAAAACTCGGCAGGAAGCGCAGTTAAATGACCTCCGGTAAAGCCGGGGGTCATTTAACTATCTCCGCGAATACCAACGTAGTGCGCTTTTCTCATAGCATATGGCTGACCTTCGGGATGTTTATTACCGTCACCATTTCTTTTGGCCTCTTTTTCAGGAAATCCTCGACACCGCGACGGCAAGAAGCCCCGCCCGATCAAGTATGACGAAATATACTGGGACTTGGTTCTCGCAGACGATCAGCGTCCACGACCAAGCAGCGGAAAAACCATCCCCTTACTGGAATTAATGCGGCAAGTACTGGGAATTTCCAATATTGCTGAGATATTCTAATATTCCCTTCCAGCTTCGGTCTATCCTTCCGCTCAAAAAGCAATCATTGATAAGAATACCATTTCCATCTCCTAGATGGATGTTGTTCAGATTTCACCTAGAGATATTTCCTGCTGCATTCTGCGAAAGCCTTTTTCTCCACCACGATTGATTTATCGTATGGGAAGGCATCGCATGAAACACAAGAAATGCGCTGCATGCGGTCAGAATTTCGTCCCTCGATCACAAACTCCCAATCAAACATTCTTGTCCTGCCCCTGATTGTCAACGAGAACCGCCGCCACTGGCAAAAGCATAAACGTCAAACAGACCCGGACTATCGGGAAAATCAGGCCCGCGCACGAGGGCTCCATTCTGAGGGTTCCACAGAAGAAGTCCTGCAAAATGATGGATTGAGTCCGTAAACTGCTGTAAAAATTTTTAGAGGTAGCCATCGCTTCGATTCGGTAAATTAGATC
>JAJZPK010000130.1 GCA_021811205.1 Pseudomonadota bacterium | reverse complement strand
GAGACCCAGGGCCTAGAGGAATGACTGTCCTAGACAGAACCCGGCTTATCGGCCAGCTTCTTCACATGTCGAGCTTCATCGGCAGGATCACCATCTGCTGCCCCTGAAGGTGCAGCCGCCTCTGCATGGATTCTGCGGTCTGGTTGTGCAGCCAGCGGGTGAAGATGTTGTCGTGCACGAAAATCAGTTTGCTCGCAAAGCAGATGCTCTGCGGATACTCCTGCATGATTTTTTCCGTGATCTTGAAGAGCTCTTCCAGGGGATCGGTTCCGTAAGCTTCAAAGGAAGCCGCAGCGAGTCCGTGTTGGTTGCAGAAATTGACGAAGAAGCGCTGGGAATTCTCGATCTTGTATTTCAGCGTTCTCAATGCCCCTTCGCCGTCGTAGCTCTGCAGGTCGACTTCGCCCACCGCAACGAAAATGAAATTCTTGAAATGGTCGGGGAACATCCTGACCACCCAGAGCAGGGCATGCATGCCGAGCCCCCTGTTCTTTCCGGACAGGAAAACTGCAGTAGGCAGTGAAGGATCGAGCTTGGGCAGCGGCGTTTCAGGTTCGGCAAGCTTCTGCCCTGAATAGAGTTCGTCGACCTTCTTGAGCTGCATCCTGGTCTCTTCGTAATGCCTGTGGATCAGGAGAAAGATTGCGATCACGATCAGGGTGATCAGGATGGTCATCCAGCCCCCTTCGGTGAATTTTTCCGCTGTCGTGACCACCAGAATGCCGGCGGTGACGCACAGCCCGACAAAGGAGAGGAGGAAATGCAAAAGCCACTTCTTTTCGCTGTGCCTGTTGCGCCACCAGTGCAAACACAGCCCGAAAATCGACATCGAGAAGGTCAGAAACACGTTGATGCTGTAAAGCACGACGAGCAGTGAAACTTCACCTCTTGTCCAGAGCAGGATGAAGAAGGCGGATATGCCCATCAGGAAGATGCCGTTCTGCGTGACGAGTCGGCTCGATAGCTGGCCGAATTGCCTTGGCACCCAGGAATCCGCGGCCATGTTCGCCATGACCATGGGCCCGCCGAGGAAGCCCGTGTTGGCAGCAACGAGCAGCAGGCCTGCTTCGAAAGCCATGACTGCAGCGAGTTCGACGTGCTGCGCGAGGGCGGTGCCCATGTGGAGATGGGAGAATATCTGCATGAAGACGACAGCATTCAGCGTCTGTCCTTCGACAGGCTGAACATGCCAGAGGAGGTAGAGCAGGATGATGCCGCCAGCCGTGAATGAAAGGGAGGCGGCCATGTAGAGCATGGTCCATTTGCCTGTTTTCACCCTGGGTTCGACCAGCATGTTGACGTTGTTGGAGACCGCTTCTATACCCGTGTAGGTTCCGCCGCCCAGCGAATAGGCCCTGAGAAAGAGCGATGCGATGAACACCCAGCCCAGATCTTTGCTCATCCTGGATGTTTCGGCGATCGTTTCAGGAATCAGGGAAGGGAGGCGCTCGGCGTGGATCCAGATGCCGTAGGCAATCAGGAAAGCATGGGTAAGAAAGAAACCGAGGAAGATCGGCATCAGGATCTTGATCGATTCCTTCATGCCGCGCAGGTTCAGCAGGATCAGCGCGAATAGCACGAAAATCTCGGACGGCAGCTTGTAATGGGCCATGTGCGCCGGAAACAGGCTGAACAGCGCATCCACGCCGCTTGCGATCGATATCGAGATGGTCAGCATGTAGTCGACGATCAGGGCAGATCCTGAGACGAGTCCTGCATAAGGGCCGATCAGCTGGGTCGCGACCTTGTAACCACCTCCGCCAGAAGGGAAAAGCTCGATGACCTGGTTGTAGGCGAGCGAAATGATGAAAACGGTGATTGCGGTGACAGCGGCAAGATAAAGCCCCAGGTGGTGATGGACGCCCAGGGCGAGAAAGGCTTCTTCGGGGCCGTAACAGGAGGAGGAGAGGCCGTCCGCCCCCAGCCCTATCCAGGCGAAGAATGCGATGAGCACGATGTGGCTGCGGGTATCCGGATTCAGCGGGTCGCGCCGCGACCCGATCAGTATCTTGCGAACCTTCTCGAACTCGAGCATGTCGCTTACCCGCTGTTTCTGAGTCCTGCCGCGATGCCGTTGACGGAAAGCAGTATGGCCCTTTTCACCTTCTCTTCGCTGTCTCCGGCCCTGAAGCGGCGAAGCAGGTTCACCTGAAGATGGTTCAACGGGTCGATATACGGGCTCCTGTTTCGGATGCTGCGATTCAGCATGGGATTGTCCTGGAGGAGCTCGCTGTTTCCCGTGATCCTGAAGAGCATTTCCACGGTCTTGTCGTGCTCGAGCGTGATCCTGTCGAAGATGCGCTGACGCAATGCTTCGTCGCCGACAAGCTCCGCATAGCGCGAGGCGATGTTGATGTCGGTCTTGCCGAGCACCATGTCCATGTTGGACAGCAGTGTCTGGAAGAAGGGCCAGGACGCATACATTTCGCGCAGGAGTGCAAGGCCCTTGTCGCCTTCCTTCTCGAGAAAGGATTCGGCGGCCGAGCCGAAACCATACCAGCCGGGCAGCATGATGCGGTTGAGCCCCCAGCTGAACACCCATGGAATTGCGCGCAGATCCTCGATCTTGTCGGATGCGCGTCGGGCCGCAGGACGGCTGCCGATGTGCAGCTCGGCGATTTCGTTGATCGGCGTCGCTTCCCTGAAGAAGCGGATGAAGCCGGGCGTTTCGTAAACGAGATTGCGGTAGCAGGAATAGGCCTCGAGGCTCAGCGCTTCCATTACCCGGAAATGCTCCGGATTGTGCTGCGGGGTGTGATGGATGAGGGTCGCTTCCATCGTCGCTGCGACGATCCTTTCCAGGTTCCTTCTGCCGATTTCCGGATCGGAATACTTGCTCGCGATCACTTCGCCCTGTTCCGTGATGCGGATCTGCCCATTCACGCTGCCCGGCGGCTGGGCCAGGATGGCCTGGTAACTCGGTCCGCCGCCGCGACCCACCGTGCCGCCGCGACCATGGAAGAGTCGCATCTTGACGTTATGGCGCCTGAATACCTCGACGAGCTCGACCTCGGCCTTGTAAAGCTCCCAATTGGCGGTCAGGAAGCCGCCGTCCTTGTTGCTGTCAGAATAGCCGAGCATGACTTCCTGAACGCCGCCGCGGCTTTCCAGCAGTTTCATGTAATAGGGTATGGAGAACAGCTTCTCCATGATGGGGCCGCAGCCACGCAGATCGTCGATCGTCTCGAAAAGCGGAATGATGTTGACGTGAAGCTCGGGCTTGACACCGGGCTTCAGGAGATCCGCCTCCTTGAGGAGCAGGGCGACTTCCAGCATGTCGCTCACGCTGGCCGTCTTCGAAATGATGTAGTTGGGCAGCGCATCGCTGCCATAGCGCCTGTGGATGTCGCCTGCGGTATCCAGGATGCTGAGCTCATTGTCGACCCGCTGTCCGTATTCGGCATGGATCGAGCGCAGGGGTTTGGCCACGCTGATCTCGTCAATCAGCCAGGCGCAGCGATCTTCCTCGGAAAGCTCCGCATAACCGGGGCGTCCGGCATGCTGGAAAAGCTCGTCCACCGTCTCTTCATGCACGCCGCTGTGCTGGCGCATGTCGAGCGGCGCAAGATGGAAGCCGAATACCTCGATTGTCCTGCGCAGCTGGCGCAATCTGCCGTTCACGACTCGCGAAGAGCCGTGCGAATTCAGGGACTCTGCAAGGATGTCGAGGTCCCCAATGAGCTCCGAAGCGCTGCCATAGGGTTCGGAGATGCCGACGGGAGCGCGCTCTGCGGCATGATGGTCGAGCTTCTGGGCGGTTGCGGCAAGCCTCGAGTAGATCCTGATCAGGGCGCGGCGATAAGGCTCGTCCACCCTGTGGTCGGATTTGTCCGGGGAATCGGCTGCGAGTTTCTCGAGCGCTGGGGAGATGTCGACGACGCGCACCGACTGGCTAAGCTCCTTGCCGAGCTTGTGAATTTCCGCCAGGTAGAAATCCAGCGCCATGGTCGATTGACGCTCGGCTGCGCGCAGCGTGACCTGGTGCGTGACGAACGGATTTCCGTCCCGATCTCCCCCGATCCAGCTGCCGATATGGAGAAAAGGCGGGATCGAAATGCGCTTCTCGAGCCGCGCTTCGAGCGTGTCCTCGATCTCGGCATAGAGCGCTGCCACTTCGCGCAGGAAGGTGTACCGGTAAAAGGCAAGGCCGTTCTCGATCTCATCGGCCACCGTGAGGCGTGCGGAGCGGAGTACCCTCGTCTGCCAGAGCGTCAGAATGACGCGGCGCAATGCGTCCTCGTTCTGGATCCTTTCCTGGGGAGTGAGCTGGATGCGGTCACGATCGGTCAAAAGCTCGGCGATCTCGCTTTGCCGATCGAGTATGCTTTTGCGCTGCACTTCTGTGGGGTGAGCGGTCAGCACAGGGACGATCATGGCATTTTCGAAGAACTCCTTGATCTTTTTGCTCTCGATTCCCGTGTCCAGGACGCGGTCCAGGGCAAGCGAAAAGCTGCCGGTTTGGGGCTTGGAGCCTGCAATTTCGTGCGCGCGGCGGCGCCTGTTGTGGTGCAGGTCTTCCGCGATGTTCGAGAGCTGCGAAAAAAAGCTGAAGGCGCGCACGACCAGAATCGCATCTGTCGGGGAAAGCCCGCTCAGGCAGGATTCGAGTTCTATTTTCGCGGAAGGATCTCCTTCCCTTCTGAAGCGAATGGCGCATTGCCTGATGGTTTCGATCAGGTCGAAGGTTTCCTGACCTTCCTGCTCGCGCAGCGTATCGCCGAGTATCCGTCCAAGGAGACGGATGTCGTCGCGTAGAGGAATGTCTTTTTCTGGTGTGGTCGATTGGTCTGACATTGTCTTTCAGGATATGCGAGGCGCGTTCCCCGGACTTGGGTCGTCCGTGTTAAAATCGAAAAAAATAATTCAGGAGGTGAATTTGAATCAAGTGGTTTCCCCCCCCGCAAATATCGTCATCGCATCGCGTGAAAGCGCTCTTGCCATGTGGCAGGCGCAATTCATCAGCGGACGGCTTGCGCTATTATACCCGCAAACGGCTATCAGCATAATGGGTATGACTACCCAGGGAGACCAGATCCTCGACAAGCCCTTGGCCAAGATAGGCGGAAAGGGATTGTTCATCAAGGAATTGGAGCAGGCGCTCGAGGATGGGCGCGCAGATATCGCCGTGCATTCCATGAAGGACGTGCCGATGGCGCTGCCCGAAGGTTTCATGCTCGCAGCGATCACGGAAAGGGAAGATCCACGGGACGCCTTCGTTTCCAACCAGTACAAGCAGCTTTCGGAGCTTCCCGCAGGTGCGATTGTCGGCACTTCCAGCCTGCGCCGGGAAAGCCAGCTTCGCTACCGTTTTCCCCATCTCGAAATCAGGCCGTTGCGCGGAAACGTTCAGACCAGACTCAGGAAGCTCGACGAAGGCCAGTTCGATGCGATCATTCTCGCAGCCGCAGGACTCAAGCGTCTCGGGCTTTCAGGCAGGATTGCGGCATTGATCGATCCAGCAGACAGCTTGCCCGCAGTAGGCCAGGGCGCGCTCGGCATAGAATGCAGACAGGACAGAATGGAGTTTCTGGATGTCTTGAGGCCGCTCTATCATGCGGACACGGCGCAGTGCGTTCTGGCGGAGCGCGCAGTGAGTGCCGTGCTGGGCGGGAGCTGCCAGGTTCCGCTCGGCGCCTATGCGGAAATATCGGGCGGGAAGCTCTGGCTGCGCGCCTTCGTCGCCAGTCCGGACGGCAGGGAAATGATCAGGGCGGAAGAGGAAGGTGCGCCCATCGAGTGCGAACAAATAGGCAAGCGGGCCGCTCAAAAGCTTCTGGATGCGGGGGCAGGGAAAATCCTCGCCGCGCTCTGATGCTCCCGCTTTCCGGGGCATCCATCCTGGTGACAAGGCCATATGGACAGGCAGGAAAGCTCGTCGCAAAAATAGCAGAGGCAGGCGGGAAGGCGGTGCTTTTTCCGGCTGTCGAGATTGCCGATGTTGAAGACGATGCGCGTCTCGCGGACTTGCTCGGGCGCCTGAGCGAATACGATATCGCGGTCTTCGTGAGCGCGAATGCCGTCGAGAAGGCCTTTTCAAGGATTGCGGCGCTGCCCGGAGCATTGCGCTGCGCCGCAGTAGGGAAAGCCACGTGGGCTGCGCTAGAAGAAAGAGGGGTAGGGAATGTTCTGCTGCCGCGATCCGGATTCGACAGCGAGAGCCTGCTCGAATTGCCCGAGCTCAAGTCGGTTTCCGGATCAAGGATCGTGATTTTCAGAGGGGTGGGCGGCAGGGAACTTCTGGCGGAAGAATTGAGGCGCAGGGGCGCTATAGTGGATTATGCGGAATGCTACAGGCGGATCAAGCCGGCAAATCCGCCAGTGCTCGAAGAGAAGGATGTGCAGGCCGTGACGGCGACAAGCGGAGAAATCGTTTCGAACCTTGTCGACATGACCGAAGGCTGGATTTACAAGAAGCCGATTTTCGTGACGCACGAGCGGATAGGAAAAATCGCGATGGATTGCGGTTTCGAACATGTCGTGGTGACGGAAGGCGGAGATGATGGGCTCGTCATTGGGCTCTTGAAATGGTTTGAATTCGGGGATAAGGCGCATGGATGAACAATCTGGCGGAACAAGCTGGGCCGACAAGGTATTCACCAGCATCAATGTCCTGATCATGATCGCGGCGTGCTGCGCGATCATCGTCGCATGGCTGTGGTTCGACACGCGCAGCCAGGTCAGCAATCTCAGGCTTGAGCTCGCCTCTCGGCTTGCTTCCGCCGATACCTACAATCACGAAAGCAGGCAGCGCGCCGCCCAGGCCCTGGAAGCCGAGCGTGCCGCCGAAGTGAGATTGGGCATCCTGGAACGCAAGGTGGCCGATTCGCAGAATCAGCAGGCTGCCCTCGAGCAGATGTACCAGGAACTCGCACGCAATCGCGACGAATCGGCGCTCGCCGAGGTGGAGCAGGTGCTTCTGATTGCCAACCAGCAGCTGCAGCTTGCCGGGAACGTCAAGGCAGCGCTGATCGCCCTGCAGAATGTGGATGAGACCTTGCAGCGCATGAACAAGCCGCAGCTCGGCCCACTGAGGAAAGTGATCAGCAGGGACATCGACAAGCTGAAAGGCATGCCTTTCGCCGACATCGTCGGCGTGAGCCTGCATCTCGACAACGTGCTCAACAGGGTGGACAGCATGCCGCTTGCCATGGAAGCGAGACCCCATCCGGCGCCGCAGCACAAGCAGTCATCTGGAGGAAACACCTGGCTCGAGCTCGGAAGGGAAGCCTGGAACGACATCAGGAACCTCATCAAGATACAGAAATTGGGCAAACCCGCCGTGCCGCTTCTGCCGCCTTCACAAGCCTATTTCCTCAGGGAGAATCTGAAGCTGAGACTGCTTTCGGCAAGGCTGTCCCTGCTTGCCCACGACCAGGGGGCATTCAGGCAGGACCTTAAAATGGCGCAGCAGTGGATAAGACAGTATTTCGATACCTCGTCCCCGGATGCCAAGGAATCGCTTGCCACCTTGCAGCA
>JAJZPK010000129.1 GCA_021811205.1 Pseudomonadota bacterium | reverse complement strand
GCCGCGAGTTCCGAACCGATGTAGTTCGGCATCTCGATATCCATCAGCACCAGATCAGGGTGGAATTCGGCCACTCGCTCGACCACCTTGTCAGGCTGGCTCAGCGTTTCAACTTCCATGCCTGCTGCCGTCAAGGCGAGCTGGTAATGCGCGCTCAGCGCGGTATCGTCGTCGACGATCAAAATGCGATAGGAGGCGTTCTGCGTCTCATCGAAGATCAGTTCGAGCTGGTCCACCAGCTTGGGCACATCCAGCGGTTTCAAGAGGAAGCCTTTTGCGCCCATGTGCACAGCGCGCAGGCGCAGTGCGAAGTCGCCCTGATCGGAAATGAACAGGACGGGGTAGCCATGGAAAACCAGGGGCTTTGACATGCCCTCGAGCACGAACTGGATATCCACGATGATCACGTCCGCCCGCCCGCCGTCAGCCTCCGCGTCGGCGAGACTGCCGAACAGTTTCACTTCGAAGCCGAACTGCTCCAGCAAGCGGCGCAATTCCTCTCCTTGCTGCGCGTCTCCGTACACCAGCCACAGCAGGGCGACTCGTCGCCCAGGGACATCGGTTGCCGCCGCATTTTCCAATGTGGGCGCACCTAAAGCGTCGGGCATGGACGTTGACGAATACAATGCAGCCACATCCATGGAAAAAAGACGCCGCGAATCGTCGCTTGGCTCTTCTCCGCCCAGCCAGGCCTTGCTGATCTGGTCCAGCCTTCTTGCCTGGTTGCTCAATTCACCCAGTCCGAAACTGCCGCCTGAACCGGCC
This sequence comes from Pseudomonadota bacterium, assembly GCA_021811205.1. The sequence continues at coordinate 6,745 of JAJZPK010000129.1, read as the reverse complement.
AGCTTGTGCAAGCGCTGCTGCAGCTCTTCGAGCACCGGCCTGTCCGATTCGCTTCCATCGAGCCTGCCTGCAAGCGAGGTCAAGGCAATCAATTCGCCAGGCAGGTGATCCAGATAAGCCTGGCGCAACTTGGCCATCTCGGCCGCGAACAGGGCCTCCGGATCTTCAGTCATGGGCCTTGTCCCACAAGCTGCGCACCTGGCTTGACAGTTGCATTGGATCGAAGGGTTTGGCGATCACATCCACCGCACCCAGCGATCTGTAATGTTCCACTTCCTGCGGTTGCACTTTCGCTGTCATGAAAGCAACCGGGACTTTCTCAAGTTCGGGAAGCTGGCGCAGCCTGACCAGCGTCGTCAGCCCGTCCATGCCGGGCATCATCACATCAAGCAATATCATGTCGGGAGCAAAGGAGACGGCCTCCTTGAGCGCTTCTTCTCCTGAAGAGCATATCTTCACGGTGAATTTGCCGACGATTTCCAGAGCGAGCTTCGCCACCGCCTGGATATCGGCATCGTCTTCCACATACAACACACGCATCAGCGTTCCAGCCATTTCATTCCTCTTTATTATTTTCTCAAGCAGCGGTCCAATCGGTCCAGCACGCTCGCCGGGGTGAGCGGCTTGACGATGAAACCGGCGGCGCCTCTCCTGATGGCTTCCTTGAACCTGTCCATGGTCGCTTCGGCACTGATCATCAGTACGATCGTTTCCGGGCTGGCCTTGTGAATTTCCTCGAGCGCTTCCAATCCATCCATTCTAGGCATGTTGATGTCCAGAAGCACGAGCCCCGGTCTTGAATGCTTGCAGAATTCGACGGCATCCTGGCCGTTTGAGGCTTCCCCTGCGATCGGATACCCCTCGCTCTGCAGGATGAGCTTGAGCGTTTCCCGCATGAAACTGTCGTCATCCACCAACAGCACCGAAGGTTTTTGCCGCTTGTCGTTGCTCACACTGCCCCCCGATTTTGCCAGTTAATTGCGCAAATTCGAAAAAAACAAATCTAATTCAATTGTACCTCGTGATACAAAGGCAGATCGATAAAGAAAATAGCACCCTTCCCTGTTTCCGATTCGAAGCCCACGCTGCATTCCATGCGCTCGGCCAGCTCCCTGCTGATGGCAAGCCCCAGCCCTGTTCCGCCTTTCTTTCGCGTGTCAGAGGAATCCGCCTGAGAAAATTTCTGGAAAATCCTGTCCTTGAATTCCTCCGGAATGCCTCCCCCATGGTCAAGCACTTCCACGCGCACGAGCCCTTCCTTCGGCTTCACTGCTATTTCCACTTCGCCCTCCGCGGGAGAGAACTTTGCAGCATTGGACATGAAATTGGACAGTATCTGAACGAAGCGCTTCCCGTCCACCCTGACGCGTGCGTCGTCGACTCGCTGCTTCAGCACATAGCGCACATTGTACTGATCGCCATAACCGCGGTTCACTTCGAGCGCCTGTTCGACGAGCGGCATCACTGCCTGGACCTGCATGTCGAAATCGAGCTTGCCGGCCGCCATTTTTTCCATGTCGAGCAGGTCGTTGATGAGGTATCCGAGCTGCTGGCTGTTCTTGTAGGCGATGTCGACAAGACCGCCGATCTGCTCCGGCAGGCTGCCGAGCGCTCCGCCTGCCATGAGCCCAAGCGCACCCGTGATCGAGGTCAGCGGCGTGCGCAGCTCGTGGCTGACAGTGGAGACGAATTCGTTCTTCATCTTCTCCATGCGCTTGCGTTCGGAGATATCGCGCACGATGCCGACGAACATGCGCCGCCCCTTGCGCGAGATTTCAGAAAGCGCGACGTCCATGGGGAATTCCGAGCCGTCGCTGCGCAGCCCGGTCAGTTCCCGCCTCGTTCCGAGCAGGTTCGGTATTTTCGTGATCACATAATTGCGGATGTAGCCATCGTGCCTGTCCCGATCAGGCCGAGGCATCAGCAGGCTGACGTTCTTTCCGACGACCTCCCCCTCGCTGTAGCCGAATATGTGTTCCGCCGCCCTGTTGAAGGTGGCAATGATGCCTTCTTCGTCGATGGTGATGATGCCGTCCACCACGTTGTCGAAGATGGTCTGCATGTGCTCAGCGCTTTCGCGGATGGCTTCCTCGTAATGTTTCCGGTCCGTGATGTCTTCCAGCACCCAGATGCTGCCGAGCGACATGTCGTCCGGTGAAATAGCCTTGCCTGAAATATTGATCCAGATGGCATGACCGTCGTGATGGCGCATTTCCGCTTCTGCCTGATAGGTCTCCCCTCTCATCAAAGCGGGGTAAGCCCTGACTCCGAATGCGTCGTATTCTTTTTGCGAGCTGTAGAACATGCGCGTAGACTGGTTGTCCATCTCGTCCGAAGAGTAGCCGAACAACTCGCCCATGCGCTTGTTGGCCCAGACCTGGCGCCTGCTTCTGACGAAAGTGATCGCCACGCTCGCCCCGTCGAGTATGCTCTGAAGCTCGAGCATCTTGTCATGGATCATCTGATCCATCTTCTTCTGGGTGGTGATGTCGATCAGCACGGATCGGCTCATGATGAATTTTCCGCTTTCATCGTAGATCGCCGTTCCATTGAGCAGCACGGGAAATATCGTCCCGTCCTTGCGGACGATTTCGAATTCCAGGCCCTGCACGCTGCCTTCCTTCTTGAAACGTTCGAAGCTCTTACGCATGACCTCCTGGCTGGCCGGCGTGAAGAAATCCGAGATGCGCTTTCCGATCATTTCTTCGCGCTTGCGGCCAAACCAGTCCAGCTCCGTTTGGTTGACCCTGACGATCATTCCGTTTTCATCGACCGAGTGATAGCCGCATGGGGCATGATCGTAAAGATCCTCGATCTCGCTGGAAGACGCTTTCAGGGCATCCTCGATCCGTTTGCGCTCCGTGATGTCCTCGATCTGGACGATGAATTCTTCGGGAATGCCGGAGATATCCCGCTCCAGACTGACGGTCACCTGTATCCATATGATCTTGCCGTCCTTGCGGAAATGCCGCTTCTCCATGCGGTAATGGCTTCTCCCGCCGGCCACCAGCCGCTGCATGTTGTCTGCATCGTTCGCACTTCTTCCCGGCAGGGCGATATCCTCCACGTTCATGTTGCGCAGCAGCTCTTCCCCGGTGCAGCCGAATATGTTGCAAAAGGCCTGGTTTCCCCTGAGGAATTGCCCCTCGAGACTGGCAACCCCGATGCCGATCGGTGAATGCTCGAAGGTGTGGCGGAAGCGTTCTTCGCTTTCCTGCAGCGCCTTGGTCCTTTCCCTCACCTGCCCCTCGACGCGCGCGGTATAGCCCGTACCCAGCAGGAACAAGGATCCGAGCAGGCCTGTGCCGAACGTTCCAATGGCAAGCACCCCCCAGCTTTGCCACCCGCGATGCTGTTTGTAGTATTCGGGCGTAGGCATGGTCATCAGGCTGTAGCGGCGCGTGGCGAATTCGAAAGTGTGCACCAGAAACGCGCCTGAAAATCCGTCAGAAAAGCCGTCGTACAGGACATCTTGCGTGTCAGCATCGACCAGTCTGACAGCCAGGCTCCGGCTCGAAGTCGGCAGGAGCTTGTTGACGAAATCCTGCACTTTGAGCACGATGAGAACGACCCCCTCGACCTTCCCCCTTATCTTGACCGACTGGATGATGAGCAGACCCTTGCCTCCCTGAACCAGCTGTATCGGCTCCGTAGAAACGATTTTTCCGCTCCTGACCGTCTCATCGATCGCATGCCGCCTTTCCGGATTCGAAGCGAGGTCGAAACCGAGCGCCTGCATATTCCCGGCCAGCGGCTCGATATAGGTCACGGGATAGTACCAGTCCCGTTCTTCTGCCCGCTGCAACTTTCCGGCATGGTTGCGTTCCGTGATCTGGAATCCCGGCCTGTCCTTGCTCTCGACTTTTTCGAAGCTTTCCCTGTCGCTGGATGCAACCCTGGGCACCCATTCCATGGCCTGTATCATCGGAAACACCTGCAGCGATGATCTGCAATATCGATGGAATTCGTCTCGTTCGACTTTCCCTTCCCTGTCATGCTCGAAAAAGCCCTGAAGCTGTGCGAGCAATGCCTCCTGCTCCACGAACCCCATCTTGATCTGGTCCAGGGACTGCTGAGTAATGTGCCTGTAGTCCGTCAGCGCTTCGTACTGTTCCCATTGATTGACTCTCAGGAACAGCGCGACGATGATCGAAAGCACGACCATCATGGGAAGCGCGACCGTCTTGATCCTGCTTTTCCACAATGCGCGCGGCTCTCCGGCCAATGCCATCACGACCGGCAGCATGACAAGGACGCCCAGCGTATCGCCTGTCCACCAGGAGATCCAGCTGGCAACCGATTCGCTTTTGTCGATCACGCCGAGCCGAATGAGGCTGCCCACTGAAAGGGAGGCGCTCAGCAGGCAGATGACCGGACTCCAGGTCAGGAAGCGGAATATTTCGACCCCTTTGTCGAATGCAGCCGGATAGCCTATCCTGCGCCTCAATATCCATCCGCCGAACGCAGCCTGCAGGGTCGATGCGATTGCGATGATGAGCGCGGCAGAAGCGCCTGTTGCACCGAACGATTTCGTGGTCGAATAGCCGACCCAGACATTCAGGATGAGGGAACCGAGGAGAACCCAGGGCAACACCCTCCTTCCCATGATATATGCGGCGGCAACCGCGATGCCGGCCGGAGGAAAGACGGCCGATGCGTAGCCTGGAGGCAAGGCCAGCATCAACGCGGCCTTTCCACTCAGCACGTAAACCGCGCAAATCAGAAAGTAGGCTTTCATATTCTTTGCAACATACCCCTTCTCACCGCTTCGCTCAATCGGCAAAGCGGTTTATCGGCCGATTTGCTTCTTTTCATCCTTCGTACTCGATCAGGCGTCCGCGTTTCCTGGAAGCCATGGTTTGGGGATGTCGCCTGCGCCACCGACCAGATAAATCTTGGGCCTGGATACCCTTTCCAGGAAGCCCTTGTCTGCGGCGAGCCTTTTCGAGAGGTATTCAGGCTTGTAGAGCGTCAATCTCGCCTTGCGCCCGAGCCGGTTCTCTATCAGGGCGATGTGAGGTGCCAGGTCGGAATAGGAAAGGTCTTTCGAGACGACAATGAATTCGATGCCCCTGCTCTCTTCTCCTGTCGCCGCAGGGCCGTAGACGAAGGCCGACGATATTTTCCCGGAAAAAGGGAGCAGCGCATCCTTGAGCGCATCCATGCCGAAGGTCTTGAGGGCGAGGCCCCTGATCTCCTCGAAGACCGGTGAATCCCGGTTCGCCTGGTAGTGCTTCTGGTTGCCGACCTGCTTCACCGAAACCAGGTTCGCGCCGGCAAGCTTTTCGAGCTCGCGCTGCGCAGCACCCGTCCCGACACCCGCCAGTCGCATGATTTCGTTGGTATAAAGGCTCCTTTCAGGATTGCAGAACAGGAGGCTCAGCACCTGCCGCTGCGTCCGGGTAAAGAGCGCTTCCCCGATGCTTTTTTCAACAATTCCCATAGTGGGAATTATAATACCCAATTAGAGAATGATTAAACCGGGGCTGACAAAATATTGCAATCCAGCCTGAAAGAGCGGTATTGCAAAACCAGGCACTGATTTCTGGCTAAATCTGACGATAATGCAATTAATGTATAATCCTGAAGTTATTGAGATTAGCGCCTTGCGGGACATCCTGCCGATGAGCAAGCGATTATGACAGATAACTCTACTTCCATGCCCCATGAAAAATGGGGGGATTGCCGATGCTTCGACAACCCGCAAGTACGGCGGCTCCGGTTTGGGGCTGCTCATTTGCAAGCGACTCTGCCAGGCGATGGGAGGTGACATCAGTGTCGAGAGCCAAGTGGGAGTCGGAACCGCCTTCCATTTCACGATACATCTTGAAAAATCGGCGTCCAAGCCGGATGCCTCTCCGGAACCGCCGAACGAGCAAGAAGGCGCTTTACCTGCTTTCAGGATTCTGATTGCGGAAGACGATGTCTTCAATCAAAAAGTGCTCCAGGCCATGCTGTCCAAAATGGGACAGACAGCCGATCTGGCCAATGATGGGCAAGAAGCGCTGAATCGGGTTCGAGAGGACTCGTATGACGTCATATTCATGGATATGCAGATGCCCGTCATGGACGGCGTTGAGGCGACCGGCGCAATCCGGAAACTGGACTTGGCAATGCAGCCCTACATCATCGCCCTGACGGCCAATGCATTTCAATCGGACCGGGAAGCTTGCCTGCAAGCCGGCATGGACGATTTTCTCAGCAAACCCGTCAACATGAACGAATTGCACCATGCGCTCTTCACCCTCAAACAGTTCCGGCAACGCGCTTAATCCTCATCTCCATCCTGATACAGCTTCTGAATCTCGGATACCATGGGCAGCACGCGAAGAAACGCCTCGACGCACTGAGGGTCGAAGTGGTGGCCGGATTGTTCGCGAAGCAGGTTGACAGCGGATTCGACTTCCCAGGCGCGTTTGTACGGCCTGACCGAGGTCAATGCATCAAACACGTCGGCAATGGCGACTATCCGACCGTACATTGGAATGTTTTCTTCCTTCAATCCTCTTGGATAGCCGCTTCCATCCCATTTTTCATGATGGGTATACGCAATGGTTGCTGCCATACGGATCAAAGGTGAAGTTGAGCCTGAAAGGATGCGATGCCCGATTTCTGCATGACGGCGCATTTGGACAGTTTCTTCGGCAGTTAAATGACCTCCGGCAAAGCCGGAGGCTTATTGGGTGAGCGCCTCAAAGGCGCCCGCAACCCCGTCAGCCGCCCAAGGCGGCTATACGCCCAGTTT
>JAJZPK010000128.1 GCA_021811205.1 Pseudomonadota bacterium | reverse complement strand
CTCGGGATAGGCCGTGCGGTTTTCATTCCCGCCGATCCAGAAACGGGCGCTTTCCTGGTCAACGGATACGAGATATTCGAAAACAGCGAAAGCGCGATGCTCACCTATCTTGCATATTACGCCGCATTCGATCCTTGCAGCCTGACAGGGCGATTCCTGGCTCATCTCAACGATTCGGCAAGGAACACCGATTTCTTCGACAAGAAAAAACTGTTGAACAGCGAATTCGGAAGCGATTTTCTGATCACCGTGGCAGGTGCTTTCTATATTCTGGGCGCTGCAATGGGCTCGCAAGGAGATCTCGTCGGGATTTTCGCCATCCACAGACAGAGGCAAGACAAGGATTTCAGCGCAAGGGAAAAGGAAATCTTCAACATCGTCCTTCCGCACATGGCCAGAGCATTGCGCAATATCGATTTGCACAGGTACGGCGTGGACCACGCTTCCAGCGGTTTCATCGCGCTTGACGAGGACGGGGTGCCCTGTTTCATGAACGACATCGCGAAAACGGCGCTAGGGGAAGTGCCCACAAGCTCGATTACCTATCCTGTTCTCGGCGCATCTCCCGCCTACTTCAGGAGCAGAAACGGCATGTTCAGGGTAAGGGCGGTGCCTGTGCAAAAAGGGGAAAAGGGGAAATTCATCCTTCTCGAGCGCCATACTTCCGACAGGAAAATCCTGCAAGCGCTCGATGAATTCAGGCTGGGCCATCGCGAAAATGAAGTCGCTTCCCTTGCCGTGCAAGGACTTTCCAACCGGGAGATTGCGGCTGCCCTCTTCATCTCCGAGCAGACGGTCAAGGATTATCTGCACGACATCTTTGGCAAGATGGGGGTGAAAAGGCGGAGCGAGCTGGCCGCGAAGATCCTGGGGATACATGCGCAATGATTTTTGGGTTAATAGAATAGAATGCCAGCCAAGAGATTCACCTCGATTCCGTATTTCGAAGAAGGGAAAATTGGAGAAGGCATCGCCTTGATCCTGCTCGGCTTGATGGGCATGCTCCCCTTTCTGCAATGGAAGCATTACTACCCGCTCACGGATTTCTATACCGAATGGGTCGCAGCATTGCTCGGTTTCTGTGCGCTGCTGTCTGCCTTCAGGATACTGCATGAAATTCCCAGGATAGCATTTGTCCCTCTGCTTCTGATCGTCCTCGTCTGGCTTCAATACGCACTCGGCATGATCGGCTACATCCAGCACGCAGCGCTCGTTTCGCTCTACCTGCTTTGGGGGGCGCTTCTTGCCATGCTGGGCTATGCACTGAAACGCGAGATCGGACTGCAAAAAATCATCCCTGTCCTTGCCTGGTTCATTCTTGCCGGGGGTGTATTGAGCGGCATCGCAGCGGTGATGCAGCATTACCTGATACCCAGCTTCATCGATCATTTCATCACACCTGATCCTTCACCGACGGTTTTCGGCAATCTCGCACAGCAGAACCATTTTTCCGACTACATGGCGCTCTCCATCGCTTCGCTCCTTTATCTTGCGTCATCGAAAAGGATCAATCCCATCGTCGCATTGCCTATAGGCCTGTTCATGCTCTTCACGCTCGCCCTGAGCGGTTCCAGAAGCGCATGGCTCTATCTCGGCGCCATGACAATGCTGGGGCTTTTGTTTTGCAGAGGCAACAGGACGCTCCTCTACGGTTCATTGATGCTTCTTCCGGCATTTTTGGTGATGCAGCTTGCGCCGCATCTTCATTTCATCTCTGGGCACGGGGCAGTGACTTCAGGCCAGAGGCTGGTGGAAAAGGACAGCGGCATACGCCTTTATTTGTGGCACGAAGCCTGGATGATGTTCCTCAAGGCGCCGATTCTGGGTGTAGGGTTTGGAGAGTTCGCCTGGCATCATTTCGAATACGGGCCGCTGTTCAACAACTCAAGAATAAGCGGGCTCTACAACAATTCGCACGACATCGTCATGAATCTGCTCGCCGAAACGGGGATTTCCGGTTGCCTGATCGTATTCGGCGGAATCCTTCTCTGGGCAAGGCGTATCGACATTTCTCGCGATAGCCATGCCTTCTGGCTTTTTTCTCTGCTTTCCGTCCTTGCGCTGCACAGCCTGGACGAATATCCGTTATGGTATGCGCAGTTTCTCGGGCTTTTCATGCTCCTGATGGGGTTGACCGAGTCGAGCGCCTTCAGGATTCCATTCCAGAAGGGGATCGTCGCCATCCTTCTCGTTTTAGGAAGCTATGTCCTTGTCGACCTCATGAGGGATTACAGGGTTCTGGAAGGGCTGCTTTTCCCGGATTACCAGGGCGGAAAACATCAGCTTCCCCCCGACAAACTGTTCGACAGGCTCGATCATTTCAACCGCTACACCTTGCTCCGTCCCTATGTCGAATTTTCACTGGCCGGCATGCTGCCGATCAATTCGATCGATCTCGACAAGAAGCTCGAATTGAGCAATCGTGCCGTGCACTATGCGCCTGCAGGCATGATCCTCTTCAGGGATGCCGCATTCCTTGCCCTGGCGGGAAAGTCAAAAGAGGCAAAGCTCGAGATAGAAAGGGCAAGCTGCGCCAGCCCGGAGGATATTCTGGAAGCGGGGAAGCTTTATCTTACTCTCGCCAGAAGCAATCCACGTCAATTCATGCCTCTGGTCGTTGAAGTGGGCACCCAGGTCAAGTTGCGCAATATCCACTGAGGCTCAGAAGGATAGATTGATTCCCGCATCGAACCCGACCGCCTGCGCCGTGGAGAAATTCGTGCTGTCGGTCAGCAGGTCGATGTGGAACCATCTGTTCCTGATCCCCAAACCGACCGACTTGAACCTCAGATCATAGTTCATCGAAGCTTTCCAGTCCGATGCGAAATGATAGGCCAGACCCGCCTGGGGTAGCCAGTATCCCGTCACCCAGTCCGTGCCTGCGGTGAGGTCGATATTCGAAAAGGGATGGGTGTACTCGGCAGACACCTTGGTCAGCAGGTTCTGGACGATTGTCCGCCTGTTGACATCGTTGAAACCTTGCAGGGTGGGATTGTAGACGATATAGCCTGCGGCATTGCGGGTGAGGGTTGCGCTGTTTGCCGTCTCGATGGTGTAGGGCATGTTGGTCCAGCGCATCTGTCCGAGAATGTCGTTTGCAGCGAGATCGAGATGGGATCCGTTCTTCCAGCTTATTTTCCCGCCGAGATCCAGCGCATAGCCTTGACCCAGAGGGGTGGCGTTGGTGATGAAGGGGTAGGTGGCTCTCGAATTCTGGTCCTGGAGCGTGGCATTGTACGTATAGCCCGACACGGTCGATGCGGCCGAACCGTCTGCATTCGTCATTCTGACGCGAGTTCCCTGAAGAAGCGAGAGCCCTGCGCCTAACGAATAGGCCGTACCGTCCTGCCCATTGAAAAGAAAACCCTTGTCGAGTCTCACGCCTTTGGCTTCGAAGCCCTGCATGTTCAGGTTGACGGCGAAATTCTGCCCTGCGGGAACGGGTATGTGATGCTTGTTGTCGTAAACGATGGTTGCCGTATCCAGATTGCTGTCAACGACAACTTCTTCCCTGTAGAGCGCCGCAATCCGCCATGACCCATACGATGCGCCGGCTTCCATCCTGCCTTCTGAGATCGTCAGATTTTTTCCCGATTGGGGCGTGAAAGGCCCGTTCCAGTTTCCCGTGAACTCCTTGACCGGCGTGTAGTCGCTTCCCGCGAAGAAATTGGCGGAAGCATAAGCTTTTGTTCCAGTCAGTCCTGCGACGTCGGCGGGGTTGGAAAGATTGAGCATGTCGGCATGGGCAAGGCTGGATCCTGCCATGCCTGCCATCAAAAGAATCAATGTTTTTTTCATGAGGTGATGAGCACAAAAAAGCCGGCATGAATTCATGCCGGCTTGAAGTTGGCAGAGTGAATCAGCGCAAAGATTCCGTGGTGCCGTCGCCGTAGTTCACGATATTGTTGGTGATGACGCCATATTGAGTGCCTGTGGAAGTATCGCTTAGGCTTCCGCTGCCATCCGGCGCGAGGGAGAATGTGACGCCGTTGCTTGTGGCAAGGATGCTGGGTTTGCCCCCATTCGCACCGGGGACCACAGACACGGTTACTGTATTGCTCGGGTCCTTGTAGGTGAACTGAAGGTTATCGGTCCCATAGGGCGTGTTCACATAATCGTTGGCGGCGCTGATCGAGAAGGCTTGTGCTGCGCCATTAACCTGGGCAGTCAGGTTGCCTTGGAAGCTGAGACCTTCGATTTTGTAATTGCCCGAACCGATGACATGGTTGGTCACGTCATAATGGGAAAGATCGATCGTGTGGGTCAATGATCCCGTCAGGAACTTCCCGATGGTCGAATTTCCGAGATCGGTCACGCTTCCGTTGAAGGTCACGCTTTTCGCATCGTGCAGCGTCCCGCTCATGTCCGTAGTCACTCCACTCACCTGAATCGACCCGTCGAACTCGAAATTAGTTGCAGGTGATGGCGCATTCGATTTGGCCATGACATAGAAGGCGACCGAGGTAGGCTGAGCCGTAGTCGTTGCCGTAGCAGGGGTTGCATAGACGATTGAATTGCCCTGAGTTTGATCGAACGACAGCGAAAAGAGCGTATTGCCACTCGAATCGTAATCGACGACCCCGCCTTGTATGGGGCTAGTAGTACCGACGGATTTATTGGACAAAGTCAGAGTGTCCTGACTCGTCCCCTTGGTCAAGACACCCTCGATTCCGATGCTGGAATGATCGGCAGTCGGGTCGAGCGCACCAAGCATGCCCGTGATGTCCACTGTTTTGGAAGTTGACGAAGTTGATGTGGTCGTCACTGTTCCAGCTTGAGTAGAACCTGCAGGTTGCATACCGGTACTTCCATAAGTAAACGATTGCAATTGATCCGACCAGGTCATGCTTTCGTTGCCAGATGTATTTGTGTAACTACCAAAATTGGTGACATGATAAGTCACCCCTGTAGAACCTGTATGCCAGCCCCATTCACATGTGGCGACACCGCTACTAACGGAGCACATGCCATTACCAGTATATTGAGGAGAAGGAATAGAGCTGTTCTGCAGCATGTGCTTGGCTGTGCCGACTATGTTGATGAAATCGCTAGTCTGCTTGGCGGTGGACTTGAATCCGGTGAAACTCGTCTTCATGGCTGCATACTCGGTGTCCATGAAGCCTGTGTTGCTGGAATTGTGAAGCATCTGCAGGTTGGTCCTCAGGCTGCTGATCAGACTTTTTGCTGCTGCAAGGCCGGAAGGCACTGCAACAGGTGCGGAGCTTGAAACGACAGGAGCTGACGCAGGAACGATGCCCTTTGCATGGGTGTCGGCAAGATCTTTGGCATCCGTGGCCTCAGGGCTGCTCGCGAAACTCACGCTTGCAACATCGCTGTTGATCGCCTCGTTCATGATTGCCGTCGGTGTGCTTTGACCGGCTGGGGCCGTAATGTTGGTAGTGACATTCCCGCTGATGGTTGAAATCTGGATCGAATTTTTCGCCGCATCGTCGAGCTCCTGAATGGCCTGCTGGAAGTCGCCGCTGTGGGTATTATGTGCCCTGGCCGCGATGGCGGTAAGCAGCCCTGCAAGCTGCTGTTCGTTTGTTGCATTCGCGCTGGTTGATGATGCAGCAGTAGCGGGATTGAGAGGCTGAGTGTAATAAAGATTGGGATTGCTTGGAAAAACCTGCGACTGAACAGCCGCAACCGCTTGCGTGACAACAGTCTGATTCAGAACCGCCAAGGGACTTGATCCTGCAGCAATTGCGTTGCTGATTGTATTTTCCACGACTGTTGCAGCCATGTCGGTGAAGGGGGTGATTTGAGCATTGTTGGTGCTCGCTGAACTGGAAAGAATTGCATTGAGCGTCAGCGCGCCTGCCTGCACCTGTGAATTCTGACCGGTCACTTCGTCATAAACATACGCGCCGGATGCAGGAATCGTCATCACGAGCTGTACAGGAGTCGAACAGGTGGTGCTCGGGGTGATCGAATAATTGCCGTTGGAATCAGTGGTCGCCGTGCCGATCACGCTCGAAACTGCCTGCGCACCGGAAGCGGCCCAGCAGTAGGCCGTCACGGTCGCGCCTGAGACGATACCCTTGGCTGCCGTACCGGATATTATGGCCGCGGAAGATGAGGGTGCGGCGCCACCGCCTCCGCCTCCGCAGGCTGCGAGTACCGCTGCGCTGATGACCCCAAGCCCGAGCAGCTTGGGGGCGAAATTTGCATTCTTCATGTTGTTTCCCCTTTTTATCCAAAAAACAGCAGAGCATCTGCCACCTTCGCCATTCTATGTGAAGGGTTTTATTTGAAAACCCTACGAAAGTAGGAATATTAAAATAAAATTAATGAATTTATTGTGACGGAATCTCGCCGAGTTTTGTTATGCAAATCACATAGATATGAAACATGGTGCTGGTCAATGAGTTACGGCAAGATAAAGGATTCCGATCAGGATAGGCTGGTGGAGCAGATAGATGGCGAGGCTGTGCCTGCCGATGAGGGAAGGGAATTTCATGACGGGAATCTCGAGACGGATCCAGGCGGATTTGGTTCTTTCGAAAAGCAGGTTTCCCAGGAAGATCCCGATCAATACCACGCCAAGCCAGGGAAAAATCGGCACGTAGTCTTCCGTGTAGGGCTTGTGGGTCATGAGCCCGATCCAGTTGAGGTAGGGTAGGTCGAAAAGCGGGTTCGAATAATCGAGTCCGAATGCAATGACGGCGAGGCCGGAAAAGAGAGCGGCTTCGGGAAAATTCAGGAAAACCCTTCCGATCAGGCTGGCTGTGAAAATGAAATGCAGGATGCCGAAATAGATGTAGCTTTTCGGGAACATCAGCCAGCTGCCTGCAGTCACGGCCGCAGCTGCAGCGAGGAGCCTTCCCTGCCTTTTCCAGAAATGCCTGGCATCGAGGCTGGAGGCGAGCACCAGGCTGATTCCTGCGAGGATCAGGAAAAGGCTGACGATGAATGCCCGGGATGCAAGCCAGAAGCGCTCATGGTTCATGTCCTGATGGATGATCCCGAAGTAATTGAGATCGAATGAGAAATGGTAGGCGATCATCAGGGCTACCGCGATCCCCCTTGCCGCGTCGATTGTGACGATCCTTTTCAAGGGGGAATCCTCAAAGCGTATCTGCCTCCGCCAAGCGGGGGGGCTGCCATCCTGAGCAGTTCTGCAATGCCTTGGTTGTTCGATTGCCCCGTGCCGGAAAATTTCAGTCCGTTCCGCTCGGACCAGGTGCCATTGCCTGCAAGCATCAGCGGTCCTTCTGCGGTACCCAGGGAAAGTCCGATCTTGTCGCCTGAACCCCTGATGGTCAGATCGTAGGTTCCCAGCGGATTCACGCGGGATATCGTGGAAGTCGCGTTTTCCCATTGTGCGCTGATTTCTCCGCTCGATTTCCCGGAGAGCGTGAATTCTTTCGTCCTGATGTGGATCAGGCCGCCCGGTCCGATCGCACGGATCTGTTTTCCAAGGAGAGAAAGAGCGGACGCAGGAAGGTCGAATGATGCATGTCTGATTTCGATGGAACCTGGCCTGAAGACGAGTTCCAAGATCGGAA
>JAJZPK010000127.1 GCA_021811205.1 Pseudomonadota bacterium | reverse complement strand
TTCCGATCTTTTTGACTTGCTTGAATTTAGTGGTATTTCAGAAGGCGCAGAGTTTTTCAAGTTAACAGCAGTATCGCAGAGCGGCACATCTTTCACTCTCTTTCAGTGCAAACGAATAGGTTTTGGCATAACTGCTAACTATGTTGTTACTGGCGATGTTGGTGAAAACTTTAAGAGCATCGAAATCCGTTATAGCGATGTTTCAGAATGGTACTTGGGGCGACAATGGATCGAAGGCGACATTGCCGACTCAGTACGTTTAGGCAATCCCGTAAAGCACTTTACGGCAACCATCAAAACCGAACAGGAAAACTTCACTTTAACCAGCCGATCTGAAAGATCAGTTTCTCGCACAGGTGAAGATCATATTTTTCACGAACATGTGCTGTTCTGTCTCGACAGTCATGACGCAAACTTTTCCATCGTAAATATCCAAACCAAGGCAATGGACTTATTGCGCTTGCTATCAATTTTGATGGCACATCCAGTTTCGATTGCCAGCATTGAAGCCGTCTGTGATAAGGGGAATTCGTGTACAGTGTTTTTTCCGACATATTCGCCAGTTGAACGGAAAGCATCCCGCAATAGTCGCTTTTTGTACGAGTGTTTCATCCAACAACAAGACATCCATGATCGCTGGGAGTCAATTGTTAATGGCTACTTCAATTCTAACTATCGCGAGATTTCCTGGACTCGCCTCGCTGGAATGCAACGTTATGAAGGATTCTGGGAGTACCGTGCGTTGGGGTACGTCAGTTTGCTGGATAAATATGTGACTCAGCGCCATGAGGAGACAAATCCGCCCTCAGGCTGTCTTAGCAAGGAAGTAAAAAATAAGCTGAAAGAAGCAATATGTCTGCACTCGCCGCAGTTGGAGAAGGAATTGGGCGGGGCTCTTTTGAACGACCTTGTTAATGCGTTTGAAATTAAGTCATTCGCGAAAAAGTATCAGCACGCGATTGATGAGTCGAACCAAGATATGATGAAAATCATCAATATCTCCGAGGAAGATTTTCGGCAAATTAAAAAAGTGCGGGACAAGATTGCACATGGTGATGCGATTGACCTATCAGAGGTTAGTTTTGAGCGAACCCAGATCATCGTAAATAAAATAATCCTGTTGATGACCTATTGGGCTTTCATGGATTTTGGGCTCGAAAACAAAGACTTCTTACGCTGTCTTGATACCACCTATCACGATCTCCTGCATAGGGCAAAACCCGACACCGTGCACATAGCCCGCATGTTAAGGCCAGATGTTTTTTTTGCGCTATCTAACATTGACTTTGAAAAGCTCTCTAACAACAAACGCCTCCGAATCAACGCGTGCTTCGTCCAGAGGAATTCAGGAGAAATCGAGTTTTCTGAAGAGTATGCGGGGAAATATCAGGCTTGGCAGAGAGCCCCCGATCGAACCAATGGACAGATCGATCATTCGGACATATTTGGCGTGACAAATGAGCGGATTAAATATTTGAAATCGATGTACGTTTCATGCGGGGAGAATTGCCTAGAATTAAGTGCGGCCTGGATTATCCAAGTTTCTTGATGTCGGCTAGATAGAAAGGCTAAGGTAATCTACGCACCCAGCAATAAATCCGCTTCGACGAAGTCGATATGGCTGAAATGAGGCACGTTGTTGACGGGGAATGTTGTATTTTGAATGCCTCAAAGCTGCCGTTCGCAATTGGCAGCTAAGGCCGAGATCCTGAAGTTCACAATCAGCATAGAACTGACAGGCAGCGGGGCTGATGAATTGCATTGAAATGCACAGAAGCCCGCGAAATTATTCTGATTGCTGAATATTGAATTCCAGCTTGTGAATCAGCGGCCAATGATGGTTCTGTGTGTCGGTTGCTTCTGGAAGAGTATCGTCAACTTGGATAATTTCTCATTATCTTCTGTCATTTCACAACTATTCCATGCGCCTGCAAATCTGCGTGGTAGCTGCTGCGGACCATCGGGCCGCAGGCGGCCTGGGAGAACCCCATGTCCTTCGCGATCTTCTCGAATTCGGAAAATTTTTCCGGCGTCACGAATCTCGAAACCGGTAGGTGCCCTTTGGAGGGCTGAAGATACTGGCCCAGGGTGAGCATGTCGACCTCGTGTGCTCTCAGGTCCTTCAGCACTTCGACGATTTCCTCGTCCGTCTCGCCGAGCCCGAGCATCAGGCCGGATTTCGTGGGAATTCCAGGATGTCTTTTCTTGAATTCCGAGAGGAGCTTCAGCGAATGCTCGTAGTCCGCGCCGGGCCTTGCCGCCTTGTAGAGCCTCGGCACGGTCTCCAGGTTGTGGTTCATGACGTCGGGAAGCCCTTCCGCGAAACAGTCGAGCGCCATGTCCAGCCTTCCCCTGAAGTCGGGAACCAGCACCTCGATCTTCGTTTCCGGGGCCATTTCCCTGACCGAATTGATGCAGGCGACGAAGTGTGCGGCTCCCCCGTCCCTCAGGTCGTCGCGGTCCACGCTCGTAATCACCACGTATTTGAGCCTCAAGGCGGCAATCGATTCGGCAAGATGGCCGGGTTCCCTGAGATCGGGCGGAAGCGGCTTGCCGTGGGCGACGTCGCAGAACGGGCAGCGCCGGGTGCACAGGTCCCCGAGGATCATGAAGGTCGCGGTTCCCTTGCCGAAGCATTCGCCTATGTTGGGGCAGGAAGCCTCCTCGCACACGGTATGAAGATTCCTCTCCCTGAGCATCTTCTTGACCTCGAAAAAATTCTCCGAATTGCCGGACTTCACCCTGATCCATTCGGGCTTCCTCAGGATCGGACCGGGCACGATCTTGACCGGTATCCTGGAAGTCTTGGCTTCGCCCTTCTGCTTCATAATTTTTCCTTCAGTATGGGGATCAGCTCTTCCCCGAGTTCTTCGACCGTACCTGATATTCCCAGGTTCTTCGTCATCGTGACTTCCAGTCCCTTGTAGCCGCAAGGGTTGATGCGGGAAAAAGGGGAAAGGTCCATGTCCACGTTGAGCGAGAGGCCGTGATAGCAGCATCCCCTCTTGACCCTGAGCCCCAATGCCGAAATTTTTGCCCCGTTCACGTAGACGCCTGGCGCATCCCTTCTCGATTCCGCCTTCACATCGTATCTCGAAAGGAGTTCGATCACCGAATCCTCCATTTTAGACACGAGTTCGCGCACGCCCATTTTCCTTCTTTTCAGGTCGAGCAGCAGATAGAGGACGAGCTGCCCCGGGCCGTGATAGGTGACCTGCCCGCCCCGGTCTACCTTCACGACAGGAATTTCGGGATTCAGCGGAAGATGTTCGGGTTTCCCAGCGAGTCCGTTCGTGTAGACGGGGTGATGCTGCAAGATCCAGAATTCGTCAGGCGTGGACTCGTTCCTTTCCGAATTGAACGACTGCATTTTCTCGAAAACAGGCCCGTATTCGGCAAGGCCCATGCGCCTGACCAGAACGTCCACTACAGCACCATGACGACCTGCGGATGGTCGCAGAGCGCCTTGTAAAGCGCATCGAGCTGAGATCTGGACGTCGCATTCACCGTGCAGGTGAGGCTCAGGTATTTGCCCTCGCGGCTCGCCCGGATTTCCATGCTGGAAGCCTCGAACTCAGGGTCGTGCTCAAGCACGACGGTGAGGACGGAATTCGCGAATCCTTCGCCCTTTCCCATGATCTTGATGGGAAATGCGCAGGGATATTCGATCAGGGATTCGCTCATGCGCGCATCACCGAAGCCTTGAACGCCTGGTAGGCATCATGCAGCTTCGCGAAGAACGGGCCGGGTTTTCCCGATCCGACCGGTTTTCCGTCGAGATGGGTGATGGGCGTGACTTCCTTGGTCGATGAGGTCAAAAGGAGCTCGGAAGCGGAAAAGACTTCTTCCCTCGATATGCGCCTCACTTCGAACGGCATGCCTACGGATGCGGCCAGTTCGAGAACGACGTCGTAGGTGATGCCGGGCAGCATCAGATTGTCCTTGGGCGGGGCGAGGAGGGTGTCATCCTTCACCACGAAGATGTTGCTCGCGGCGCCTTCTGTCAGGAAGTCTTCCCTGAACAGGATCGCTTCAACCGCGCCTGCATCCACGGCGCCCTGCCTCAATAGGACGTTGGGCAGCAGCGAGATCGCCTTGATGTCGCAGCGCAGCCACCTGTTGTCCACTGCGCTGACGGCTATCACGCCTGAATCGAGCGTTTCCCTTGAAGGAGAGAGGAGCGGATTCGACATCATGAAGACGGTGGGCTTGACGCCCCTGGGGAAGGCATGGTCCCTTTTCGCTACCCCTCTCGTGATATGCAGATAGACGCTCTGGTCTTCGGGCTCGTTCGCATCGATCAGCTTTCCGATCAAATCCTGCCACTCCCGATTCGAATGGGGATTCTCCAGCATGATTCCGTCCAGGCTGTGCTGGAGCCTCGCGAGATGCTCGCCCAGTCGGAACGGTTTTCTCGAATAGACGGGAATGACTTCGTATACGCCGTCGCCGAAAATGAAGCCTCGGTCGAGCACGGGGATGCGCGCTTCTTCAAGCGGCATGAATGCGCCGTTGAGATAGATCATGGCTTTCCGTTCAAGAGGAGTTTCAGGCTGTCCCAGGCCCGTCCGAACAGGTTCGCGGGAGAAACGTTCTCGAGAGAAACGAGAGGGTATTCGGCAAACCGCTTGCCGTCGAGGCTCACCTTCAGCGTGCCGACCTGCTGCCCTGCCAGGACGGGAACGACGAGCGGCTGCTGCGCTTCGACCACGGCCTTGAGCCCCGCTTCCTCCCCTCTGGGCACGGTCACGTACAGGTCGGAAAGAAAGCCGGCTTTCAGCATGTTCTTCTTTCCCTTCCATACCCTCAGCGTCGTGACGGTTTGCCCCTTTGCATAGAGCCTGACGGCAATGTAGTACTGGAGGGCGTAGTTGAGCAGCTTCTCGGTTTCGATCGCCCTTCCGCTGTCGGAATGGGCGCCCGCCATAACGGAAATCAGCCTTCTCCTGTCCCGCTTCACGGAGGCGGCAAGGCAATAGCCTGAGTCTTCGGAGTGCCCGGTCATCAGCCCGTCTGCATAGGGGTCCATCCACAGCAGCCTGTTCCTGTTCGGCTGGGTGATGCCGTTCCAGCTGTATTCCTTTGCGGAAAAGACGGGATACTGGTCGGGGAAATCGATGATCAGGGATGCCGAAAGCAGGGAGATGTCCCTCACCGTCGAATAATGGTCGCTCTCGGGCAGCCCGGTCGGATTGGCGAAATGGGTGTTCGACATGCCAAGGCGCTGCGCTTCCTTGTTCATCATGTCGACGAAGGCCTTTTCAGATCCCGCCACGCCTTCAGCCAGCGCAACGGCCGCGTCGTTGCCGCCCTCGACGATCATGCCCCGGACGAGTTCCTTCACGGTCACGCTTTTCCCCGGCTTCAGGAACATCTTCGATCCTTCCGCATGCAGCGCCTTGTCCGACACATTGAGCTTCTCGTCCGGCCTGATCTTCTTCTGTTTCAGCGCGTCGAAGACGAGATAGGCCGTCATCAGCTTGGTGAGCGAAGCGGGCGCTATGCGCTCGTCGGCGCGTCTGGAGTCGATCGTCTGGCCGCTCGTCAGATCGAGCACGATATAGGAGCGGGCTTCGACATGAGGGGGCGGGGGAATGTCCTGGCCTGCGAATGCATTGGCGCAGAAAAGGAAAAGCAGTATGGCCTTTTTCATCCGGAAATTATACACCGTAAGGGTCCGGGTAGCCGAGCCTTGCCATGATCGCCTGCTCCTTCGGCTCCATGATTGCCGCATCCATCTCGCTCTCGTGGTCGTATCCCTGAAGATGCAGGATGCCATGCACGGTCATGTGGGCATAATGGGATTCGATGCTCTTTTTCTGTTCGAGCGCTTCCCGCCGGATCACGGGCGCGCAGATCACGATGTCGCCCGATCCCTTTTCGTAGACGAAGGTGAGCACGTTGGTCGCATAATCCTTTCCCCTGAATTCGCGGTTGAGGTGCTGCCCTTCCTCAAGATCGACGATCCTGATGGTGATTTGAGCGGGGCCTTCGAGAGAGGCCGAGACCCATCTTCTGAATTTCTGCCTTTGGGGGATGCCTTCTTCCATGGAAGCGTACTGGACGCTCAGGCTGAATTCACTTTTCATAGGCCTGGTAGGCATTGACGATGAGCTGGACGAGCGGATGACGGACGACGTCCTCTGACTGGAAAAAGGTGAAGGCGATGCCAGGCACTTTCCTGAGCACGGCGACGGCTTCGTTGAGGCCGCTCTTCTGCCCTTTCGCGAGATCGACCTGGGTCACGTCTCCCGTGACGACGGCTCGGCTTCCGAATCCCATGCGGGTGAGAAACATCTTCATCTGCTCGGGGGTGGTGTTCTGGGCTTCGTCCAGGATGATGAAGGAATGGTTGAGCGTTCTGCCGCGCATGTAGGCGAGCGGCGCCACCTCGATCGCGCCCGATTCGAAGAGCCTGCCCACCCGGTCGAAGCCCATCAGGTCGTATAGCGCATCGTAAAGCGGTCGCAGATATGGGTCGACCTTCTGCACCATGTCTCCGGGCAGGAATCCGAGCCGCTCTCCCGCTTCCACGGCGGGCCTCACCAGCACGATGCGCTTTACCCATTCGCGCTCGATCGCGTCTACCGCGGAGGCGACTGCGAGATAGGTTTTTCCCGTGCCTGCAGGGCCGATGCCGAAAGTGATGTCGTGCTTCTGGATCGATTCGAGATATTCCGTCTGGCGCGGCGTCCTGCCGTGCAAATTGGCCTTTTTCGTCATCAGCGAAGGGCCTTCGGCCTGGTCCTCGCGCCTTCCGGGCGAGAGCAGCTCGACGAGCCCGAGCTGGATCTCCTCGATGTCGAGTTCCCGCCCTTCCGTCTGCCTGTAGAATTTGTCGAGCGCCGTTATCGCGAGCCTCGCCCTTTCCCCTTTCACGACGAAATGTTCCCCACGTCTTGATATCGAGACGCCGATGGCGACCTCGATCTGCCTGAGGTTCTCGTCGAGCGTGCCGCACAGGCTGGAGAGGCGCTTGTTGTCCGCGGGCGTAAAGGAGATCGACTCGGATTTCATACGGCCTCGCCCTTCAGCGAATGGGGAAGTGCATGGGTGATCCTGACGTTCACGAATTTTCCGATCAGGCGGGAATGCGCAGGGAAATTGACCGTCCTGTTGTTCCCCGTCTTGCCTGAAAGCTCTGAATCGTCCTTCCTCGAATGTCCTTCGGCGAGGACGGACTGGATCGTTCCGACCATGGCTTCGCTGATCGCTTTTGCCTGGGAATCTATCCTCGCCTGCAACCTCGCGAGCCGCTCTAGCTTGACCTCCTGGGGGACGTCGTCGTGCAGGGCGGCAGCCGGCGTCCCGGGCCTCGGGCTGTACACGAAGCTGAAGCTCGAATCGAATCCGAGCTCTTCGATGAGATCCATCGTTCTTTCGAAGTCTTCCTCGGTCTCGCCGGGAAATCCCACGATGAAGTCGGATGAGAGCGAGATGTCCGGTCTTCCCGCCTTGAGGTGCCTCGCGATCGACTTGTATTCAAGCGAAGTATAGCCGCGCTTCATTGCCGCAAGTATCCTG
>JAJZPK010000126.1 GCA_021811205.1 Pseudomonadota bacterium | reverse complement strand
GCGGTAGATGCGCATCCTTCTCCTGATCCTGCTTTCCCTGATTGCCATCGTGCAATATTCGCTTTGGCTGGGCAAGGGAGGCTGGCTTCAGGTCTGGAATCTGGACAGGCAGATCAAGGCCCAGCAGATGGCGAACCAGAAAATGAAGGAAAAGAACGAGGCGCTGGAAGCCGACGTGAAGGATCTGAAGCAGGGATATGCGGCGATCGAAGAGCGTGCCAGGGACAAGCTCGGCATGATAAAGGACGATGAAATCTTCTTTCGCGTGATCAAATCGCAGCCGCCCAGAAAATGACGCTGAAACCTTCCATTCGTCTCGCAAGCCTTCTGGCAGCAATGCATTGCTGCGCGATTTACCTGGTGCTGTCTCAGCCCATCCCGGAAAAATTCTGGATTGCCGCTCTGGTGCTGGCAGACATGGTCCACACCATCACGCGCCATGCACTTCTGATGTCACCTTCATCGGTGGTTTTTCTGAAAGTGGATGGTAATGAGTGCACGCTGTTTCTGAAAAATGGCAGGGAAGTGCGCAGCGCGCTGCTCGACAGCACTTACGTTTCACCTTATCTCACCATACTCAATCTGAAGGAAAAGAAAAGACTGTTCTCGCGCTCGGTCATCATCGCCTCGGATGCCGTAGATCGAGAGGAATTCAGGGCACTGCGCGTCAGGCTGCGCTGGGGGCGCGAACTACATGGTTTTCCAGGTTCCGTCTGACTGCCTGCAGGCTTTCCCGTACACCGTCTCTGTCTTTCCGCCGATGATGGCCTTCGTCGTGAAATCGCGGCAAGGGCCTGAAGCCGTTTCGTAAGTTCTTGTCGGCGTCACCGTATAGGTGTTTCCCGTATCCGGATTGCTCCACGTACTTGCTCGTCCAGTAGGGTTCACCTCCATGGCATGAGCCGTTTTCATGCGGTCCGTCTCGTCCATGGATTTTCCGATGGCGCTCCCCAGATAGGCACCTGCCAATGTACCCGCTATGATGGCGACATCGCGTCCCGATCCCTTGCCGACTTGCGCCCCGAGCACGCCGCCGAGCACGCCGCCCGTGATTGTGCCGATATCCTGCTTCGTCGGCTGATTGCTGCAAGCTGCCAGAAGTGAAACAAGAACTGCAGCCGCCGTGAACCTCGCATTCGAATCCATTTCACGCTCCAGAAGTGATTTGATTCAGTATAGGTCACAAGCGGCAGTTTTCAGTTCAATTGATGCTGATTCCCCCTTCGATGTCTTCTGTGATGTCGACGACAAGCGAGTGCAGCGAGACGTCGAACCATTTCCAGAAAAGTTTCAGGTTGCGCTCTTGCGGCCAGGCACTTTCCTCTTCAGACCATTCAGCAAGCTCGGCTTCGAATATATTGCCGTAGATATGGTCGATTGCGGCAAGCGCATCTTCGATTTCATCGAAATCGGGAATCAGGTATACAGTTGAATCCGCTCTCAACTGTTCGAGCGTAATGTCGATTTCGGAACCGGGAAGATTCTTGATCCAGTCAAGAAAAGGCTCTCTGGGCCTGACGATGGCGACGCTTCGATCGACTGCATACATGACTTTCTCCCTGGATGGTTGGCTGCTTCATTGTATAGCATGCAGCATGACAGCATGGTGATTGGGCACAAAAAAACAGGCCACTCGAAAGTGGCCTGCTCGTCTGTTTCAGATCAGTAGCGCGCATCGCTTGGTTTTCCACCTTTTGGCCAGTCGTGGATCTTGTCTGGAAAGTCCCTGCGCGGCATGTGACTGAAATATTCTCCAACATCCACCGCCTCCTGATCCGTCAGTCCACCCTGACCGACAGGGAAGTGGAAAGTGTTGGACAGCGGCATGACATTCTTGGCGAATGCGGCTGCGGTGTACGTCTTGGCAATGCCGGCACCGATATTGTATGAATCGTTGCCCCAGAGCGGCGGAAACAGATAGCTGCCATCGGCACGTTTGACGCCCTCGCCATGGGTTCCGTGGCAAACAGCGCAGGAATTCTTGTAGACTTCCTTGCCATTGGCATCATTCGGCAAAATGCTGTGGCTGATCTTGCCGATGCCACG
This sequence comes from Pseudomonadota bacterium, assembly GCA_021811205.1. The sequence goes on along the minus strand of JAJZPK010000126.1, from coordinate 5,514 downwards.
TCCGGGGATTTTCTGCTTCATCTGATAACCGTTGCGCATCCAGTCGACATAGGCCACCATCGCATTCATTTCATTTGAGTTTTTATCCAGCGGATGGCCTGCCATCGAACGCTGCATGCAGCCGTTGATGCGATCCTTGAAGTCGATGATGTGACCGGCACGCTTGTTGTAGCTTGGGAACTGCGCGGACACGCCGACATAGGGCGAACCGAGCGCCATGGTTCCGCCATTGATATGGCAGCTGTCGCAATTCAATCCATCGCCAACAAATTTCGGCAGGAGGCGTTTGGTATCGCGCATCAGGCGCATGCCGTAGATCAACTGTGCAGCATTGGGACTCTTCAGCATGTCGGCATAGCGCGGCGGATTGAACATCGGCGGCTGCACCTGCTTCAATTTCAAGGCTTCGCGCATCTTGTGCACCTCATTGGCCGTCACGGTGCTGCCGCGGTTGCCCCAGCGCGTCCGCACGAAGGTTGCGATTTCAGCGAGTTCCTGATCACCCAGCACCGCATATGAAGGCATCGAGAAAACATGCGGGGAGGCTGCGGTCGATGCCGAGGCCGATCCGGTCAGCATGACATGGATGAGGGAAGAGGGGTCCTTGGCCTGGATGGAGGTATTACCGGCCAGGGGCGGAAAATAGCGTGGAGCACCCTTGCCGTCCGCCTGGTGGCAGGTGGCGCAGAATTGCACGTAGCCCAGGCCGGCCCGGGATGCATACAGCTCATGGCTGGTTTGCGCGACATCCACGGACAAGGCATTGCTGCCGGGCGCCTCATCCGGATTTGGGTAGAGCGAATGGATGTATTCACCGATTGCGGCCAGGTCGCCGGGAGTGAAGTGCTGAGAGCTGTAATGCACCACTTCTGCCATGCCGCCGTAGGCTGTGCCGCGATCGTTCTCTCCGGTCTTGAGAAACTTGGCGATTTCAGAACCGGTCCATATATTGCGCAGATTGACCGCACGCCAATGTTCCACATTCGCGCCTGCCAGGAAATACCGGCCGTCGCTTCCAGAGTCGCTCATGGCCTTTTCCTGGAAGCCCAGTCCGCGCGGCGTATGGCAGGAACCACAGTGTCCCAACCCTTGTACGATATACGCACCGCGATTCCATTGCGCATCATGCGAGGGATCATACTGATACGGCTTGTCATCCAGGAACACCATGTTCCAGCCGGCGAGCCCCAACCGGATATTGAACGGAAATCGCATGTCGTTTGGCTTGTTGGGCTGCGAAACAGGCGTCACTCCATGCATGAGAAAAGCGTAAAGCGCTCTCATGTCGTCCTGACTGATCTTGGCGAATGACGGATAAGGCATGGCCGGATATAGATTATGACCATCGCGCGCTACGCCGCGACGCATCGCACGGTCAAAGTCTTCGAATGTATAGGCACCTATGCCGGTCGCAACATCGGGCGTGATATTGGTGGAATGAATGATGCCGAAAGGCGTTTTCATATCCAGACCGCCTGCAAACGATTTTCCGCCGGGTGCCGTGTGACAGGCAACGCAGTCGCCCAGGTGAGCCAGATATTCGCCCTTATTGATCAGATCGGGCGTAGGCGCTGCCGCCAGTGCGGTGCCTGCGACCAGTGTTGCCAATGCTGCACCCGACAACTTCAGCGCGGCTGTTCCAAAATTCATGCGGTTTCTCCATGTTGACTTGTTTGGACCATTGGTGCCAGGTCCTTGCTTAACTTTTCGAGAATTACTTGCACTCATAGAATCGGATTCCGGAGTATTTGCTTGCCAGAGCCATTTCGAGAAGGACGGGATACCAAATTTCGCTCCAGAAGGCTGGCCATGGTACTCGGTCAAGGGAGGGGGCACTGCGACCGCTCTCGATCGAGAACGGTCACAAGCGCACTTCAATCAGCGATGATACGCTTTGAATCCATATTGTTCGAAAATGGCCAATGCCTTGGGGGATTTGAGGAAGCTGACCCAGGCTTTTGCAGCCTCGGGATTGGGCGCATCCTTCATGACGCCAGCAGCGTAAATCGCAGTTGAATTATGCTCCGGTGCAATTTTCACGAACGAAATCGGGTTGCCGGCATGCTTCTCCTGGAAAATGGCTTCGGAAGCCCAGGTCACGCCCGCATCGGCTTTGCCCATCATCAGGAACATCGGGCTTTGCCTGTGGTGAATATGGGTGAGGATGGTTTCGCCATTCTTGACCTTGGTCTCGTAAACCGCCTTGACGAGCTCGTCTCCGCCTGCCTTCTTGAGGGCAGCCTTGATTTGCCGTGCAATCCCTTCAAACGCCGGATTGGGCATGACAAGCTTGAGGCCGGGTTTGCCCAGATCCTTCAGAGAAGTGACGTGGGCCGGATTGCCTTTCGGTACCATGATGGTCAGGCTGTTCGTCACATAGGGCTCGGCGGACACGAGAAATCCCTTGTCGACCATTTGCTTGACGCGCTTCATGCCGGCGGCATAAACGTCTGCCTTCACCGTCCAGGTCATGTTGCCCACGGTGATCGTACCGCCTTTCTCGATCTGGGTGGCGAGCAGACCGGGCGGGATGGTTTCATAGTAAATCTTGCCGCTCAGTTCGGGATGTTCCTTCTCGAATGCGGCAACCAGCGGCGCCATGGCGAAATAATAATTGCCGCCCACGAAAATCGAGAGCTTTGCATCTACCGGATTTCCATGGAAATCCGGTAGATTGTCGACTTCAGGAACCGTGAATTCGAGTCCCCTTTGCTGGACAGGGTTGTTGTTGCCATGGCTCCAGGGCGGATACACGCCGGCGACGGCCTCAGCCGTCGTCACAACGCATCCCAATCCCATGAGCAGTGCGATTAATTTCTTGCTCATCTTGGCCTCTTAATTTTTCGCGTACTGGAATCCGTGGAATCCGAGTTCAGGCAGTGTGGCAACGATCCCCGGTGTCAGGATGACGCCTGGAATCAGGTGGTTGGTGAATTCCGCCACCATTTGCGGCAGGGTCAACTTATCGGGATTGACGCCTTTCTTGTGCAGCTTGTGGGAAATTTCGAAGATCGCATTGTGGCATGCCAAGAAAACGGCGCCCCTTGCCTGGAGAGCAGGGATGTTGTTGTCGGCAGGAGAAAACACGCCTTCTTCGTCCTCGAATTTTTTCGGATCTGCATGCGCAGCGTCGGACGCCTTGAGGAAGATGTTTTCCTTGTATTTGTCTTTCAGCAGCTTGGGAAGATTGTATTTTTCCCAGAGGTAATGGTCGTAAAGCGCGATATGGGCTGGGCCGTGAGTTGCCGAAACACAGAGGAAGTCGGGATGCTTGTATGACCAGATCTGCGCATTCATCGAATTGCGCATGAGGTTCAGCCATGGGCCGTCAATCGCGGTATTGTCCCAAGCCTGCTTGACCTTGCCCTTGTAATGCATGACCAAGGTCAAGGCTTCATGATCCCATTCGGTTTCCTTCGTCAGGATCATGGGCACTTCCTTGAAATCGCGGCGGCGGGGCGCTTTTGCGAGTGCCTTGGTCAATTCTTCCAGCGTTTTCGCACCGCTCGGCTCGAAAGAAGGAAGGGGAGCATCAGCTGCCTGTGCAACGCCGCTGCCCAGAGCCACGCCTGCAAGTCCGGTTTTGGCCACGATACCCAACATGTCACGACGCGTCATTTCCATAGCTTTACTCCTCCTTATATCCATTATTACAAAATTATTACAAATGCACGTTTTGAATCATTGTGTTGCAAGTCTTCGAAGATTATACAGAATAGATATAGATGACTAACAAGTTGTGCTGGTATAATCGACCTACTTTGTGAATAGGATGGAGGGATGATGCGCATTACCCTGCGCCAACTTCAGATTTTCGTCGCTGTCGCGCGCACGTCGAGCACGACAGAAGCCGGGAAAAGCCTTCCACTTTCCCAGTCGGCAACCAGTGCCGCCATCAACGATATCGAAAGCCTGCTCAATACGCAGCTTTTCGACCGCGTCGGGAAGCGCCTTGTGCTCAACGACAACGGCAGATTGCTGTTGCCCAACGCGCTTGCATTGCTCGAAGGCGCCATCGATATCGAGCAGCAATTCACTTCAAAGCAAAGCAACATGATCTCCCAGCTACGGCTCGGGGCAAGCACGACCATAGGCAATTACATACTGCCCGGGTTGATCGCCGGCTGCCGCCAGGTCAAGCAGGGAAGCGAGTGCGAAGTGACGCCCACCATGCTGCTTGCGATTGCCAATAGCCCGAAGACGGCACAGGCGGTCGCCAATTATGAAATCGACGCAGGCTTCATCGAAGGCCATTGTCATGAACCCAATCTCGACGTCATTCCCTGGCTTCAGGACGAACTTCTGATCGTGGCCGCCCCCAGCCACCCCCTGGTCAAGCAGGACAAGGTAAGCATCGACATGCTGCAGCGGGCCTACTGGCTGATGCGCGAAGCCGGGTCCGGCACGCGAGAAACCGTCGAATATGAACTTCTGAGATATCTGAATAATCTCAATATCGGCATGGAATTCGGCGGTGCAGAGGCGATCAAGCGTGCAACAGCAGAAGGTTTGGGCGTAAGCTGCCTGTCCCGATGGTCCATTGCCGACTATCTCGAATCAGGCAAACTTGTGGTGCTGGATACCGAATTGCCCAAGCTCACCAGAACATTCCACATCGTACTGCACAGACAGAAATATCTCTCAGAGAACCTCAAGCATTTCCTGAACCATTGCGCAGGATGCGAATTGTTTCCTCAGACCGTGTGGGCGCCCGAAGTCAACCTCCAGTTGCAGACATGAAGCGCACGATTTTCAAAGGAGACTCCCTGAATTCGTGACGTTCAGGCTTCATCGAGATGGCCCGAACCAATGCCGAATCCAGTTCGCTGTCCGTTGCATGGTTGCGCAACAGCAACCTGAAGTCGAATTTTTCTTCCTGGCCGAGACAGAGGTAAAGGGAACCATCGACGCCTAGCCTGACCCGGTTGCAGCTTTCGCAGAAATGCTGCGTGATCGGGGTAATGAAGCCGATGCTGAATCGTCCGTCAACACTCCTGAGATAACGCGCCGGACCGCCGCCAGGAAGAACTGCGGGAACCAGCGAATATTTCTGCGCCAATGCATTTTTCACGGGTTGAAGATCGAATGATCCCTGCCGCCTGCCCGTGTCGCCCATAGGCATGGGCTCGATCAGGCGGAGAATCAGGCCGCGTTCCATGCAAAATTCAACCATGGACTCGATCTCGCTCTCGTTGACGCCTGGCAGAACGACCATGTTGATCTTGATCGCTGAAAAGCCGACTTCGATGGCTGCATCGATGCCTGCAATAATGTTTTTCAACACATTCCTGCCGGTTGTCCTTTCGATCGATTCAGGATTCAACGAATCCAGGCTGATGTTGATGCGCCCGATTCCAGCCTGCTTCAGATCCTGAGCCTGATGCTCAAGTTGAGTCGCATTGGTGCTGAGCGAAAGATCCTCGATGCCTTCGATGGACGAGAGGCGATGCGCCAAGTCGGGAAGATTGCGCCTCAACAAGGGCTCTCCGCCGGTCAGCCTGATTCTGTTGACGC
>JAJZPK010000125.1 GCA_021811205.1 Pseudomonadota bacterium | reverse complement strand
CAGAGAGGCAAGTCATGGATAAAAAAAGCGCTCACGACATGACTGCAGAAGAATGGATAGAGGCGAAAGAACAGCTTTCCCTGCAGGGATCCATCGACAGTAAAAGGATCGCCTCAGCATACAAGACACGGCTGCTCGATGCTGGTTTAACCGATGCCGATCTGGGTGAGATTGAATGGTTCGCCGATCTCGGCTGCATGCGTTCGAAACCAGGACTCCTTCCTGTTGGAACCAAGCTTTTCATCGAGGCCAGTATTTATGCTATGGCGACTTGGCTGACGTCTGTACATAGTGACCATGATCACTTTACGAAGGTGGTGGACGCCATAAACGCAGCCCTCGACACGGTGGACAGGATAGAAAATGCACCCGCTATTGTGACAGGGCGAAAAAATTTGAAGGCATCGCACTCAGGGGGTGCCACCACAAGAAAACAAGCTGCTGATAAAAATGTGCCACTTGTGAAAAGGTACATCGAATTGGAAAAGGCTCACCCAGATTGGAGTAAGAATTCAATTGCCGAAAGAGTGGCGAATGAGAAAGGCAGGTCAGCTCGAACGGTGATAAGGGCCGTGGACCGAGAGCGACAGAAATAATTATTTCCAAGCACACCAAAACCCGCTTAGACGCGGGTTTTTTTTCGCCCGCAAAAACTTGGTCAAGGCCCTGCCTTGTCAATCGCGAATTTTCATATCATGCGAAACGTCGTAAACGATTTTGAATTCAAAAGCATTCATTTTTAGAAGGTGGAGGACCATGGACGAACCGGTAGTGAATTTTCCCCTGGAGACTGACGAGTTCGGTGCTCTCAATGGGGTCAAGGGCCAATCCGTCAGGGCGAGATACTGCACCACAGGGTCATATTTCGGAATTCACCCCCTCAAGCTCGCCAACGGTAGGCTGCGGTGGCCGGCCAAGGCTGCTCGGGTGGAAAAGGAGGGTTCTTATGAGTAGCCCGGAATCTTACCTGACGTTCGCAGAAATCGAAGCCGAGTTCCCCGTGAAGGCCGCAACCCTCAAATGTTGGAAGGCCACGGGGAAGTACGGCTTCCACAAGATCGTTGTAAAGTTGGGGCGCACTTGTTTGGTCAAACGTTCGAGCTGGCTCGAATTCCTCGAATCGCGCACGGGAGGGTCCGATGAGTGATCTTGGCGAAGGCTTCTCGATTATCGAGGAGGCGCTCGAATCCGGTGATGTCTCGAAAATTCACCTTGGAGCCGCCCAGACCTTAGGCGCCTTGCTGAAGTCGGATCGTCAGCACCCGATTATCAAAAATTTCACGGAAAAACAGGTTGGTTTTCAGATCCTTACGCATCTGAAGGAAGCCTTATTATGTCGGTGATCGTCCTAGCTCGGGTTTGGAGCGGCTGTCCAGAAGGCGGTAGCGAGCTTCTGGCTCTACTGGCCCTTGCGGATTGGTCGGACGATCAGGGGCGGTGCTACCCGTCCATGTGTTCAATAGCAAAGAAAACGCGCCTTTCCGAGTCTCAGGCCAGGCGTGTGGTGCATGTTCTCATTGAGCGCGGATTTCTGAGCGTCACCGGCAACCCTTACGGTGGTGCGCCTGGATCAACTCGACAGTACAAGATCAACCTGGACAAGCTGACGGCTAGCGTATGCGCTAGGGGTGGCGCAGATGCTACCCCTAGCACAGGTGCGCGAGACGGGTCGCACCCATGCGCGGAGACGCCTAGCGCCCATGCTAGCCTAACCGTCAATGGTGAAAAATCGCCTCCATTCGACACCTTCTGGAAAGCATACCCGGCGAAGAAGGCGAGGGCTGACGCCCAGAAGGCCTGGAAGAGCGCAAAGCTCGACAGTCTCCTCGACACGATCCTGGCGGCTATCGAGGCCCAGAAGAGCTGCGAGGCATGGATCAAAGGATTCATTCCCAACCCGGCCACCTGGCTGAGGGGCAGGCGCTGGGAGGACGAGGTCGAAACAGCTCAACTTGGGAAGGAGGTCGAGCGTGATTACATCTGATTTTCTCTCGAGGCTCCAGAAGGTGAAAAAGACGCGCAGCGATTCCTGGCTGGCGTGTTGCCCGGCTCACGGCGACAAAAGCCCGAGCATGACCATCAGAGAGCTTTCTGACGGCAGGCTTCTCGTTCATTGCTTCGCCGGGTGCTCTGTCGAAAACATCGTCGGATCGATTGGGCTGGAATTATCAGACCTGTTTCCGGAGAAACCTGTATTTGACCACTCGATGCCGCAGCGACGCGAGCGTTTCAATCCTTTCGACGTCATGCGTGCGGTTGCCTTCGAGGCCAGAGTTGCGGCAATCGCCTCTTTCGATATGGCGAGGGGAAATGCCCTAGATGAAGGGGACCGCGCCAGGCTTCTTCTGGCCGCAGAAAGGCTCAACGAAGCGGAGGAAATGATTTATGGGTAATCTCGAAAGTTCAGCCAGGTCCCTCGATGAGCATCGAGCTCGACGGCTTCAACTTCCTCAGGATGTCGACTTCGACGCCTACATGAACGAGAGGGACGCCGCCGATCACGCCAAGATCAAACCGGCATTGGATTTCGCGGACGATGTTCTCGAATTCTTCAAAGGTGGAATACAGGTTCGGGGCCTGACATTGCCCTGGAGCAAAACTTTCGACAATTTCAGGATCCGCCCAGGTGAAGTGACTTTGTGGCACGGCTTCAACGGCCACGGAAAAAGCCTGGTTCTCAATCATGTGGTCCTTGGGCTGCTCGACCAGGACGAGAAGGCATGCATCCTCAGCTTCGAAATGAGGCCGGTTTCGACGCTGGCGAGAATGACCCGTCAAGCGATCGGTGTGAACGATCCGGCTGACGCTGCGATTTCGAAATTCTTCGGATGGTGTAATGAGCGCCTTTGGCTCTATGACCAGCATGGGACCGTGGCAACCTCCAGGGTGATTGCCGTGCTGTTCTACTGCGCGGAAAAGCTTGGCGTGACGCAGTTCGTGATCGACAGCCTCATGAAATGCGGGATCTCGGAAGACGACTACAACGGGCAAAAGCGATTCATCGATCAGCTTTGCGCAATTGCACGGCAATTCAATGTCCATATCCACCTTGTTCACCATTCACGCAAAGCCGGGAGCGAAGACGAGCAGCCCGGAAAGATGGATGCCAAGGGATCGGGTTCTATCACGGACCAGGTGGATAACGTGATCGGCGTATGGCGCAACAAACCGAAGGAGAAGCGCGTCGCCAAGGGCGAGGAAAACGATTCCCCTGATGCTGTACTGATCGTCGACAAACAGCGCCATGGCGAGTGGGAGGGCAAGATCGGACTCTGGTTCGATCGGGCCAGCCTTCAGTATCTCTCCACGGACAAGCATAAACCGAGGAGTTACATCGCGTGAGCTGGGATCTGGATTACCTGATTGCGGACCTGAAGCGGTTGAGGCAGGAATCGTCGACATACCGGCATCGGGCAAAAAGCGCCGAATCGAGGGTGGAAATGATGAGCGATCGCCTGATCCTGGCGGAAGCGACTATTTCAGCCATGCGGCTCGGGATGCGCGATGTCGACGCTGGGGTGTTGATCGATCTTTCGGATGTCGAAATGGACGACCGCGGCGCGCTTCACGGAATCATCGAGGCGATTCAGAAATTCAGGAAAGAGCATCCTGCATTTTTCGGGAGGGGTGAGGAATGAAGAACGCTCGGGATATGAACGAAGCCGAATGGCAGTCGGCAAGAAGAGAGCTTCTGACAGGATTTGCCAGGCAGCAGCTCACGAACGCCCAGGCGAAAACGCGCCAGGATCTTGAAGCAAAACTGAAACAACAGGGGGATTCCCCCAGAAAGGAAAGTATGAATATTGAAGCATTGCGAAAGGAGCTGCAGCCGATCGCAGAGAAGCACGGGATCGTCGATCCTGACGCGCTGGTGATGGCGGACCTGTCCAGAATCGAGCTCGGCAGCGATGGGAAGCCCAAGGATGGCGAAGCCTTCATCCTGAAATTCAAGGAGGCGAAACCTTATCTGTTCCAGGGCGGCAGCCGCAACACCAGCAACAACAAGAAACCACCGCATCCCTTCACGAGGGAAGGATTTAGCGCGCATGACCTGACTGATGCGGAATGGAAGACGTACAAGCAGAAACACAGACTGTAAAGGAGAACGAAATGATGAACGAAAAAGCACCAATCCAGGAAGCTCAGGAAAAACTCGAGGAGGCGCGCCTTGCGCAGATCCAACAGCTCACCGATGAGGAAAACAAAACCAAGGAGAGCCTCGCGGCGATGCGCCGAGAGGTGACCAACTTTAACACGGAGCGCAGCAACGCTACCGCGAAATTGCGCTTCAAGGAAGCGGAAAAAATCTCCGAGAAGATTGCGGCGATTCAGCCTCAGATCCGGCAGGCCGAGGAAGTCCTGAAGGGTCTGAAGGTGAAGCAGGAAAACGCCAGACAATGCAGGACGCCTGAGCTTGCGCCGCTGCAGCGCAAGGTTGATCTGGCAATGACTGCCGAGCGGCAATCTATGGCGAAAAAGGCGGAGGAACACTTCCTGTCACTCATTACCGACGAAATCAGGGCGGCAGCGATGGAGCTTGCCCACCGGTCGAATGACACACATGCGTCCGTAATAGCGCTTCATGCGCTTAACTTGTAAGGACCAAGATGATTCCCATGATTCCAGAATTCATCCGGATAGCCATCGAGGCCAATCTGGCCGGAAAGGTTAAGGTGACAAAATGATTGAAGCGTATGCAGTCAAGGTGGCAGCCTCTCTCGAAGACGGGGTGACGCCATCGCTTTTGCGGATGATCGACACGCTGATGCGAGCCAATGAGCTGATGGTGGATTTCTCTGCAAATGCCCGAAAGGTGTCCGCCATGGGGCTGAACATCGGGCGCAACTTCGACAAGGCTGCCGCCGGCGCCACGGCCTTTGCGGATTCCGTTGGGCGCCTTGCCGGAACTGAAGCGATTCTCGGTTCGATGGCCGCATCGAGTGGGGTCATTGCCAAAAACATGGCCATGGCAGACGCAGCATCTGCAAAAGTTCAGGGTGGCGGGGGGTACGCCAACCGGATGCAGAAGCGCGCAAGCGGATTCCTCGCCGGCTCGCTGCTGTTTGGGGTTTACGAGAACGCCAATCTGCAAGACATCAATGTGACGGCGGCAATGACGGCGCAGAAAACGGGGGCAGATATCGACCCCTATATCTCGATGCTGCGCCACAAGGAACTGGGGTACGCAGGGAAATTCGGATTTGCGACCGGCGGTCGAGTGAAGCCGTTCGCCGAGGCATATCTGGAAGGAGCGCGACTGCTGAGAACGCTTCCCCAGGCCGATCAGATGCGCATGATGGACATGGCGATGCCTTATGCCGCCGTCGAAGCGAAGATGAAGAACATCCCACTTCCTGAGGCGATGCAAGCATTCATCGGCCTTGCCCACCAGGCAGGGGCATATACGCCCGACAAGGCATACCCATTGTTCGAGTCAATGCTGCAGGCATCCCTGACGACACATGCAAGTCTGGGGCAAATATCACGGGCCGCAAGCTACGCGCTGCCGGCATTGAATGCGGCGGGGGCGAATGCATCGGATGTGATGATGCTGATTGCCACCATGCAGCAGGCTGGCATCATGAACACGAAGTCCGGAACCTGGTTGAACAATCTGGCCCTCAACTCCCTGCCGAATACTTTGGGTAGCGGGCTGTTCAAAAACAAGAACCAGAACGAAGCGTTGCACAAGCTCGGGCTATATGTCGGCGACAAGAGCCAGTTCTACCAAAACGGCCGCATGGATCTGATGAAAATGGTGTCAATCCTTGCAGAAGACAGGCTAAAAATTAAGCCCGAGGAATTCAACGCATTATCCAGGCTCGCCTTCGGAATCCAGGGACAGCGTGCCGCATCGCTATTTTCGGAGGATTACGTCCAGAAAAACCTTGGGACTTTGGCAGACCTGCGCAACTCCGCACCCACCCCGATTGATGTCGGCAGGCTCATCAAGCAGCTTTCCACGGTTGCGAAGGCGGATCAGACCATCGCCAATGCGAACATGACCATCATGAATGCGAGCGCGGCCTTGACTCCAAGCGCGAATTGGGCCCTTGATAAGGCGAGTGCAACATTCGGATTTATGGAGCGAAATGGAATAGCGGGGCCGGTTGGGTATGCACTTAAGGCCGAAAGGGGAGTCGTCGGCAAATCTTTAATGTTCATGTGGCACCATGACGTGATCAGCCCATTTGGGCTCGTCGGGAAGGCGCTTTCCACGGAGTATCACAAGATTTTCGGGAGTCATCAATCCTCAAAAGAACCGCCCAAGATAGAGGTGACCATCAACCTTGATGGAAAGCAGATTTCCAAGCACCTCGTGGGACCCAAGAACATGGTCGGACCGAATGGGCTGAATCCGTCTGCCAGCAGACCGATGCCCGGTACCCCAGGGATGGGATACTGATGGGAATGAAGGCAGATCGGCATCTTGTCATGGAATGGGCGCCACTTGTAGAGGCTTTGCTTTACTCCATCCTTGCCCGAACGGATTCTCCAGAGATAACCGCTTTGGTCGAGATGAGATGCTGCGAGATATTCCACCAGGCGATGCCGTCAATGCTCATCGATCCGGAATCTCCGAAAGGCCGCGAAGAGCAGCTCGTCGACGCCCTGCATTCTGTTGTGGGGCATTTGATGGGCGAAATCGCCCGACTGGTGGCGGATGTCGAAATGTTGCAACTGGCGAAGTGAAAGGAACGGAATGGCGAACAAGAAAAGACCAAGACCCATAACGATCAACCCCGAGACGGGGGAAATCGAGCCGGTAGCCTACAAGGATCGGGACAGAACGAAGCTGGAATCGCCGTCCGACATCCTGAAGGAATTGAAGCGGCTATATCGCCGGATGAAATGCGAGAGGGCAGAGCCGACGCAGCTCGCCTGGATGCTGGGGGAAATCCGGAAGACCATGGAACTGACCGAGCTCACCGAGCAGGTCGAGCGCCTGAAGCTGCTCTATACCCGGCATGGCGTCCCTGAGCTGCCGTATCTCCAGGAGTCCGATGCTGAATAGTTGATGGTTACGGCAAAAACAGCAAGCGCATGGCGTGAACGAATTCCTGCGCCTGAAGGACTGCCCATGTCGCCTCTTCCTTCGCGACTGGGTCGCCTTTGTAGTCGGCGATCAGGCGAAGTTCTTCCGCCCTATTGAGCGCCTTGCCAAGCGCAACGGGCACGCGATCTGTTTTGACCAGGTGCAGACTGAAAGCGGCAATCAGACCGCTGTGTGTTCTGGCGATTTCGGGTTGAACAGGAGCGCCGGAAGCAAGCAGGGCAGCGCGCGCGGCGTCGAACATCGAATAGTAGGCCCGGTTGCAGGCTCCATCGGCATCCCCGGAGTCGAGCAGCAACTTTGCTGATGCGGCAGCCTGGGCAGCTTTCGCCATCAGTTCATGTGCATTCAAAAACGGATACCTTCGCGGTCGATGTTCGCAAGGAGGCGGGGGTTGGAATAGGTTTCCGGATGCGCCCATTCCTGTTCCCAGATCGGAAGGGGCTGGATGCGGATGCCGGTTTCCAGCAGCACTTCATAGGCAAGATCTGCCATGTCGAGCTTCGTCGACACGAAATTCCCGGGCTGTCCATGCAGGAGAACAGCTACATCCGCGTCGCTTTCA
>JAJZPK010000124.1 GCA_021811205.1 Pseudomonadota bacterium | reverse complement strand
GCGACAACAAGGGTTCGCGCTACGCATCCGACAATTTCTGGATGATGGGCGATACCGGCCCGTGCGGGCCGTGCACCGAAATCTTCTACGACCATGGCGAGGACATCTGGGGCGGCCCTCCGGGTTCACCGGAGGAGGACGGGGACCGCTACATCGAAATCTGGAACAACGTGTTCATGCAGTATAACCGGGACGAAGCAGGGGTGATGCATCCGCTCCCGAAGCCTTCCGTCGACACCGGGATGGGACTCGAGCGGATTTCGGCAGTATTGCAGCATGTCCACTCCAATTACGAGATCGATCTGTTCCAGGCATTGATCAGGGCAGCGGCCAGGGAGACAGGCTGTATCGATCTCGATTCCCCTTCGCTGAAGGTGCTCGCGGACCATATCCGGGCCTGCTCGTTCCTGATCGCCGACGGCGTGATCCCGGGCAACGAAGGACGCGGCTACGTGTTGAGGCGTATCATCCGTCGCGCCATCCGCCACGGCTACAAGCTTGGCGTCCGTTCACCTTTTTTCAACAGGCTTGTTCCTGATCTGGTGAGCGAGATGGGAACCGCCTATCCCGAGCTGTCTGAAGCTCAGGTCAGGGTGATGGATGTGCTGAAGCAGGAAGAGGAGCGCTTTTTCCAGACCATCGAGCACGGCATGGCGATTCTCGAATCCAATCTGGCAGGCATGGAAAAGGGCAAGCTTTTCGACGGCGAAACCGCATTCAAATTGCACGACACGTTCGGTTTTCCCCTGGACCTTACCCAGGACGTGTGTCGCGAGCATGATGTCGCCGTCGATACGGCGGCGTTCGATGCCGCGATGGCAAGGCAGAAGGCCCAGGCGCGCGCATCCGGCAAGTTCAAGATGGCCCTGAATCTCGAATACGAAGGCCCTGCCACGCATTTTCACGGTTACAGCACGCTCGAGCACAAGGGGAACATCCTGGCCCTGTACAGGGAGGGGACATCCGTCAACGAGCTCGCTGAAGGCGAGCAGGGGATCGTCGTGCTTGACGACACGCCTTTCTATGCGGAATCAGGCGGCCAGGTCGGGGACAGCGGCGAGCTGCGCGGCAGCCACGGCATTTTCGAAGTGGAAGACACGCAGAAGATCCAGGCGAACGTGTTCGGCCATCACGGCATGGTGAAAACGGGCAAGCTCGTTGTAGGCAGCGGCGTCTCGGCAAGAGTCGATCAGGCGGCGCGCAGTGCAACCCAGCGCAACCATTCCGTCACGCACATCATGCACAAGGCCTTGAAGGAAGTGCTGGGGCCTCACGTGCAGCAGAAGGGATCCCTGGTCGACCAGGACAAGACGCGCTTCGATTTCGTTCACAACGCGCCGGTGACGAGTGAGGAGATCAGGCGAGTCGAGGCCATCGTGAACGCAGAGATACTCGCCAATACCGATACAAGCGCGCGCGTGATGAAGATCGAGGATGCGCAAAAAACCGGTGCGATGATGCTCTTCGGGGAAAAGTACGGTGATGAAGTGCGGGTGCTCGACATCGGCAATTCAAGAGAACTGTGCGGCGGGACGCATGTCTCGCGCACGGGCGACATCGGGTTGTTCAGGATCGTCTCGGAATCGGGGGTGGCTGCCGGAATCAGGCGTATCGAGGCGGTGACGGGAGAAGTTGCGCTGCGCCATATTCAGAAGCAGGAAGACCAGCTCGGCAATGTGGCGTTGCTCCTGAGAAGCCATCCGAACGAAGCAGCAGCTCGGGTATCCCAATTGATCGAGCATTCGAAGCTGCTGGAAAAAGAGCTTGCCGCATTGAAGTCCAAGCTCGCAGGTTCGCAAGGTGACGAAGTGCTTGCCCAGGCGAAAGACGTCAATGGCGTGAAAGTGCTTGCGGCAATGCTGGATGGAGCGGATGCGGCTGCCTTGCGCGAGACCATGGACAAGGCAAAGGACAAGCTGAGAAGCGCTGCGATCGTGCTGGCCTCCGCTAGTGAAGGCCGCGCGACGATCATTGCAGGAATAACTGCCGACCTGACCTCTAAAATCAAGGCAGGGGAGCTTGTCAACTTCGTGGCGAATCAGGTGGGCGGAAAGGGCGGCGGCCGTCCGGACATGGCCCAGGCCGGGGGAAGCGAGCCAGAAAAATTGCCGGCGGCACTCGCTTCGGTCGAAGACTGGGTGAAAGGGAAGCTAGCTTCCTAATTCGTTCGCCCAGGATAGTGCTTCAGCATGGGCGACCGAAAGATCATGCAGCGTGAGGTAAGGTAGATCCGACAGGTCGATTTCGGGGGGCGATTTCAGCTCGAGACTCTCGACTACGGAAAGCAGCTTCCCAAGCTCGCCTTCCCGGTTGATCAATGCATCCTTGACGTCGTGCCCGAGCGCGAGGGATGAGAGGATTTCAGGCAGCGGAATGGCAAGCAAGGCATCGAGCAGAGACATGCTGCCTGTCATGAAAGCCTTGTCCTCGAACCCTTGTTCTCTTTTTCTGGCTGCGAGACTTTCCATGGTTTTTCCGCGCATGGCAGCCATCTGCAGCAGCGGTGTCGGAAATTTCGCATTCGATCCCGAATTCGAATAGATCAGTATCTGTATCCAGCGCTGCAGTTTATTCCTGCCCAGGAGGGTGATTGCGGCACGGATCGAACTGATTTCCCTGTTCAGCCCGCTTGCGGCTGAATTGGCCAGCTTCAGCAGGTTGTAGCTCAGGATGGGATTGCCCTTCAGCGCTTCTTCGATTTCCTTGAGATCGGCATCTCCCGTCACCAGCCCCATCAGTTTCATGAGCGCCATTTCGGAATGGGAAAGGCGTTTTCCGGAAATGATGTGGGGTCTGGCAAAATAATAGCCCTGGAACAATTTGAAACCGAGTTTTACGCATCGGTCGAATTGTTCCACCGTTTCCACCTTCTCCGCGATCAGCTTGACCGGCCATTTGCCGAGGCGAACGATGGTTTCGTCGAGTTGACCAGGGTCGATAAGCGCCATGTCGATCTTGACGATATCTACGATGTCCAGCAGCGGAAAAATGTCCTCGCTGAAGGCGATGAAGTCGTCGATGGCGAGTTTGAAGCCTGCGCTCCTGAGCTGCCTGCATCGTTCGACGATCGAGGAATTGATGGTGACCGATTCGAGAATTTCGAGAACCAGCTTGTCCTTGGGCAGAAATTCGATGATGTCGCTCATCAGGAGCGATTCGTTCATGTTGATGAACCCCTGATAGGATCCGAGCGCAGCATCGATGCCGAGTTCGCCTATGACGTGGTTGATTACCGTGGCGGTTGCGACGAAATCGTCGGAAAAGCGGGCACTGTTCCCGTCTCCTGATCTGAACAAAAGCTCATAACCGACCAGGTTGTGGCTGTTGTCGAGTATCGGCTGTCTGCCGAGAAAAAGCGGTTCATGCATTGGGCTGGGCGATGCTGTTCGACCATTTCAGGGCGTCGGCCTGGGCCGCACTCAAATCGTGAAGCGTGATTCGGGTGCATGCCTTCAGGCGTTCTTCAAGTTCTGCCATGTCGCCTTTTTCCAGGCTTTCCACGAGATTGAGCAGCCTGCCGAGAACGCCTTGCCTTCCGTTGAGCGCATTCTTCACTTCCTCGCTTACAGGGATGGTGGTGAGAATCTCATTCATCGGCGTGCCGAGCAGGGTGTCCATCAGCGACATGATGCCCGTGATGAAGGCGTTGTCTTCCAATTCCTTGCTGCCCATCTTCGGCGAAAGCAGTTCCATCATCTTTCCGCGCGTCGCTGCAAGCTGGAGGATCGGGTTGGGGAAGGTGTGATCCTGCGAACCGCTCGAATAAAGCAGGATCTGTACCCATCGCTGCAGCTGGCGTCTGCCCAGAACGGTGATCGCAGTCTTGATGGAGGAGACTTTTTGATTCATTCCGCAGGCGACAGAATTGGTGAGGCGCAGCAGATTGAGGCTCAAATGGGGGTTTCCCTTGAGTGTTTCCTCAATGTCGTGCTCTTGTGCATCGGCCATCACCTGTCCGAGCAGTTTCATCAGGGTGAGCTCCGAATGGGAAAGGCGTTTTCCCTTGATGATCTGAGGCTTGGCGAAATAATAGCCTTGAAAAAGATCGAAGCCGATCGTCATGCAGCGTTCGAACTGTTCGACGCTGTCGACTTTTTCGGCAAGGAGCTTGACGGGCCAATGCTTGATCTTTGCGGCGAGTTTCTCGAGTTCGGAAGGCTCGACCATCAGGATGTCGATTTTGACGACATCGGCAAGCGCCAGGAAAGGGTCTAGCTGAGGATCGTATTCTGTAAAATCGTCAAGCGCGATTTCGAATCCCATGCTTTTAAGCAGCTTGCAGCGTTCGACGAGCGCGTGATTGATCTTAACCGTCTCCAGAATCTCCATGACGATCTTGTCTTTCGGCAGGATTTCGATGACGTCGCTCATGAGGAGAGATTCGCTCATGTTGATGAATCCGCGGTACGGGCCAAGCGCAGCCTCGATGCCGAATTCGTTGAAGGCATGGTTGATCACGGTGGCGGTTGCCGTGAAGTCGTCGCTGATCTGCGCGTGATTCACATCGCCGGAGCGGAACAGGAGCTCGAATGCAACGATGTTCTGATTGCGGTCGAGTATCGGCTGCCTGCCGAGAAACAAGGGTTCGTTTTGCATCAATGCTCCATGCTGCTGCGGGTGATCCATTCTTGCAGAATGTTTTTTTCAACCGCGGTCGCCTTGTCGTAATCCGGAAGCCTGTCCACTTCTCTTTCCAGGTTCTTGATTTGCCAGAATGACTCGTTGACGAGGGTGTGCACGTCGTGCAGGCTTTCTGGATCGTTTTCGATGCCGTTCGTGAGTCGCTCAAGTTCAAGCGGATTGAATCCCGCATCGAAAAGCGCCTGTTTGAGTTCGTGAATCCGCTGGTCTGCAAAGGTGAACAAGGGATTTGTTCTTTTCTTGATGCGGTCCCATTCATCGAAAGACGCGGCAAGCTGGACAAGCTTCTGTTCGATTTCGGCAATGTCTTTATCCGGACTGCTCCGGCTTTGCTCGGAACGGAAAAGCTCGATCACGTAGCCGATGAGGTCCGTATTCAGCTTGTGCTTGTTGAGCTTGAGCACGATTTCCAGTTTGTGCCTGTTTGCAATTCCAGAGACCACTTCGGCCATGCCCAGGATCTGTGCGGTCATGGAAATGTCCGAAAGCCCGGCAGGATAGCCGCTCCCGTCCAGGCATTCGTGATGCTGGAGCACGGTAGTGCTGATGGAGGGGTGATATTCCGGGAAATCCTTGAGGATCACATAGGCGACCATGGGATGGGCGTAGATGTGCCTGCGCTCCAGCATTGTGAGGTCTTTTGAATTTTCAAGGATATCGGGGTCGATATGCAGTTCTCCGAGATCGTGGAACAGCGCTGCTGTTGCGAGTTCTGCGAGCGTCCTTTCGGAAAGGCTGCACTTCAATCCGAGATAAAGCGAAATCAACGCGATGCGCAGACTGTGATCAAGCAGCACCGGGCGCATGTCGCGCGCAACCGTCAGCTTGAATGCAAGCGGACTGTTCAGGTTGATGCTTGAAAATGCCGACCAGATGCTTTCGATGTCGACGAGCTCAGCCATTGCAGCAAAGCGCGCTTCGTCTGCGAAAATGTGCTTCGCCTGAGCGAGGAGAAAGTCCACAGTGACCACATCCTCGACTGTCATGCACTGATCGAGCGGCGGCATCAGCTTGTGCCTGGCGAGCCGATCATAGAAGGAACTGTTGATGCGCGAGCCGATCGCGGCCAGCTTGATGCCTGTCTTGGAATAAATGTCCTGATTGGTGACGACCCTGCGCGCGTCTCCGAGCGAGGTCACGCGCTTCAAATAATGTGGGTCGTTTTCTTCTTCCATTTTTTGCAAGAATATGATCAGAAAGGCAGGACGGCTTCCGGTTTTTCCTTGAGAATGGCTTTCCTGAAGTCTTCCTGGATGCGCTTCAATGCGTTTTCATTGTCTGCTTCAAATCTTAGCACGATCACGGGTGTCGTGTTGGACGAGCGCGCCAGGCCGAAGCCGTCATCGTATTCGACGCGCAGGCCGTCCAGCTTGATGATGTTCAATGGATGATCGAAGGCGGCATTGGCCTGGAGCCTTGCGATCAGTTCGTAATTTTCGCCTTCCCTGAGCCTGATTTGCAGCTCCGGTGTGCTGACTGCGTCCGGCAGCGCGTGCAGCGTCTTTTCCATGTCTTCTACGCGACTGAGAATTTCCAGCAGCCGCGCACCTGCATAGAGCCCGTCGTCGAATCCGTACCAGCGTTCCTTGAAGAAGACGTGGCCGCTCATCTCGCCGGCGAGCAGGGCGCCCGTTTCCTTCATCTTCGATTTGATGAGGGAATGCCCCGTCTTCCACATGACAGGAATTCCGCCATGATTTTCGATCCACGGGGCAAGATTTCTGGTGCATTTGACGTCGTAGATGATTTGCGCCCCTGGATTCCTGGAAAGGACGTCGGATGCGAAAAGCATGAGCTGTCTGTCAGGAAATATGATGCTGCCATCCTTCGTCACGATGCCGAGCCTGTCCCCGTCGCCATCGAAGGCAAGACCGATTTCGGCATCCCCTTTTTTCAGCGCCTCAACCAAGTCGGTCAGGTTTTCGAGATGGGACGGATCGGGATGGTGGTTCGGGAAATTGCCGTCCACGTCGCAATAGAGTTCTTCGACCTCGCAGCCGAGCATCCTGTAGAGCTCCGGTGCATAGGCGCCGGGCGCGCCGTTGCCGCAGTCGATTGCAATTTTCAGAGGGCGCGCAAGCTTGACGTCGTTCGCGATGCGCTCGAGATAGGCCTTTTCGATGTTTGCCGTTTCATATTTTCCTGCGCCATGTTTGAAATTGCCAGACTCGCAGCGTGCGTAGAGTCTCTGGATGGTGTCCCCCGACAGCGTCTCTCCTGCGAGGACCATTTTCAGCCCGTTGTATTCGGGGGGATTGTGGGAGCCGGTCACCATGACGCCCGAGCCCGTGCCGAGGTGGTGGGTCGCAAAATAGACCATGGGTGTGGCAACGAGCCCGATGTCGATCACGTCGATCCCGCTTTTCGTGATGCCTCTGGCGAGCGCGTGGGAGAGTTCCGGTCCGGAGAGCCTGCCGTCGCGTCCGATGACGATGGCTTTCTGCCCGCGTTCGGCAGCTTCCGTCCCCAATGCCTGTCCTATGCCTTCCGCAACGGAAGGGGTGAGCGTTTTTCCGACGATTCCCCTGATGTCGTAGGCTTTGAATATTTCCTTTGGATAATGCATTAACATCCCTTTTCGAAAAATGTGAACAGTCTTTCAGGGAGCCATTCCAGGTTGCCGGGAATGGCTCCGGATACGAATCCGGCATGCCCGCCTTCTTCAGGATACTCAAGCACAACTTCTTGCGATACCTCTTCCTGCGTGGGCAGCATTTCGCAGGGCAGAAAAGGGTCGTTTCTTGCGTTCAGTATCAGAGTCGGCGCGGCGATGTTTTTCAGGACGGCCTTGCTGCTTGCGCGCGCCCAGTAATCATCCGTGCCTGCAAAGCCGTGCTGGGGCGCGGTATAGAGATCGTCGAACTGCCTGAAATTTTGCGCAGCCAGCAGCGCCTCTTTTTCCACCAGGTGCGGGTAATTCTCCAGCTTGGACAGGATTTTCTCCTTGAGCGTTTTCAGGAATTCCCGCGTATAGGTTCTGTTGAATCCGCGGCCGAGCGCCTCCCCGGA
>JAJZPK010000123.1 GCA_021811205.1 Pseudomonadota bacterium | reverse complement strand
CATCATTCGGTAAACTTCGCTGATGGGGGACATGATGCCGGCCTTGGCCTCATGATATTTCTCGTCATACAGCATGCGGGTAGCTCTGGCCCTTGTCGCTTCGTTGCCGGGCGACGACTCGACCAGTTTCATTGCTGCGAACTCGATGGCTGTCAGCTCATCCGATTTTTTCTTGGCTTCGGCCAGCTTCGATAATTCCTGCTCTGAAAATCCGGCCTGCCTCATCCTCTGCAGTAATGAAGTGGCATTGCCGCTTGATGGTCTGGGACGAAAATCGCTTTCTCCCACGAAATCCCAGTAAACATTGGCGGGATCCATCGGATAAGGACTTTTTCCATCACGGATATCGAGGATTTCCTGATAATGCCGCTTGTAAATCGGATTGCCGGTGGAGACATAAGTGCGTGCCATTCGGGTAAGGTCGTCCGAGGACTGGCGCAATTCACTTGTCAGCAGGAAGGATCGATGCCGAATGTCATTGGCAAGGTCGATTTCCTTTTCCCAGTGTACATAATAGAAGAAAGACAAAAGGCAGAGGGCCAATCCTCCCAGCGTGATCCAGAGGTTGCGCAAAAACATTGGGAAATTGAGGTTGGCTTGCATGAATTGGCCGCTGCCTTGTGTTTCCTTCGCTTCATCGGGTAGTGGCATCTATCTCGTATTCGATTATTGCAAATAATTAGACTTCGTCAAAACAATCTTCGAAAACGTCCGATCCAATTGACAGCTACCAACATCAGCCTACATTCTGCAATGCTGCGGTTGGAGCTGCCAGGTTGTCAAAAACATGGATTCGTACAATCGATGATGTAGCCATTCCCTGTGCACCAGCCCCACCAACCCAAATTTCCATCCATGGCGGCAGCAAAGCATCCAGCTCTTTCAAGAACGGTAGAACGCGATGCCTTGGGTATGCAAGGCTGATCGAAATTCCTACAACATCGCACTTCAATGCGTTGGCAGCAAAGACAATTTCGTTAACAGGAGTATTCGGACCAAGAGAAATACAATCAGCTCCAGCATCGGCCAAGGCGACTTGGGCCATCATTAGTCCCAGGGTGTGCAATTCATCAGGCGGTGTTGCAAGGAGGATGCGCGGAAGATTTTGCTTTGGCCGCATAGCCAGCAATTCTCCCGTCAGCAGATCGGTCAGGAGGGTTGAACATAGATGCTCCTGGTAAATCTTGATATCTCCTCGTGACCAGGCATCGCCAAGTTCAGTGAGAAACGGAGCCACAACTTCCGTAACGAAGAAAGTGGGGGTGATCCTTGCGCGCTGGCGCTTTAACGACTTCATCAGCCCGCGCAAGTCGTGATCCCTCAGTAGCTGGATTGCCTCACGGCTGAATTTGGAATTGGCTTTTGAACGGATGCTGCGACCTGAAGCAATTTCCAGCTTGTCGAGTTCAGCGAGTGAACATCCCACTATTTGGCTCGGCAAGAACCCTGCGCTGAGCAGTCGGCGGATCACCCGAAGCTGTTCAACTTGTTCGGAACTGTAACCCTTCCGTCCCGTCCCGTCCTGCAACAACTGCGGAAAACCATAGCGCTGCCTCCACTTTCGCAGCAAGTCGTTGGTTAGCCCCGTTGCGCTCTCGACATCAAATGCGGGGATGAAATCTTCACTTTCAGTCATTTTGCAACTTTAACACCGTCCCGGACAGACCGCTCATTCCGTGACGTCACGCCACAGCATTGATTTTAAATTTCAGAAGATAATGAAGATTGTTCAAGTAAGTATTGTGGTTGATTTCCAGTGTTTGGCTGCGCGACGGACCATTACGATTGGTTACTTAACGTGAAAGCAATTCCGGACTTGGCTTTCAAGAAATTTAAATTCCACTGATATAGAGCGAGTTAAAATGCGAAACAATCAGCCAGTAACCGGCAGGGAGTATCCGTTCCCCCACGGGCAAACCGTGATTTCCTACACCAACCTGAAAGGCCAGATTACCCGGGCGAACAAGGCATTCATCGAGCTTTCTGGCTTCACCAAGGAAGAACTGATTGGCCAGCCCCATAACATCGTGCGCCACCCCGACATGCCACCGGAAGCTTTCAGGGATTTGTGGGCCACGCTGAAAAAGGGACGGCCATGGAGTGGCCTGGTCAAGAATCGCCGAAAGGACGGCGATCACTACTGGGTGCGCGCATACGCTTCGCCGCTTGCCGATGGCTCGGGTTATGTCTCGGTGCGCGTGGCGGCTTCCCGAGACGAAATCGATAGCGCAGAAATGATTTATGCGCGGATGCGTCAGGGTGGTACAGATTATCTTGACGAAGGTATTGTGCTGAAACGCAGCTTGTGGCCGGGGATAGGCACCAGACTGAAAGGCATGAGCATTGCGGCGCGGCTGTGGGCGCTCAGCCTTACCGGAGTTGCAGGATTTGCCCTGACAATCGTCGCCAAATTTCAGGGATGGGGCAACACCACATGCATCAGCATTGGAACCGTGGGAATTGCGGGAGTTTTACTGCAATCTCATTTCGTGATTCGCCGCATCCGGCTGGGCCTGAGAGATTCGCTCAAAGCCGCTGAGAGCATTGCCGCCGGTGACCTGACTAAACCATTGCCCGCTCCATCCAAGGACGAAGTCGGCAACGTGAATGCAGCCATCTCGGTCATGCGCAACAACTTGCACGAGCTGATCGCGACACTGCAGGAAGGCATTAAAAATATCGGCCAAAGTTCCGTTGTGGTATCCAGTTCCGCGTTGAAAAGCTCAAAAGTCAACGAAATGCAATCCGAGCTGTCTTCGGGCATGGCCTCAGCCATGGAGCAGCTGTCTGTGTCGATCGATCAGGTAAATGAGCATGCCAAAGATGCGCACCAGGTCAGTCAAGAATCAAGCGTCCAGTCTGCGGAAGGCGGGCGAGTGGTCCACGCAGCCGCTTCCGAAATGGAAAATATTGCAACGACGGTCAATCAAGTGGCCGAGAAAATTAACAGCTTGGGGGAATATTCGAGCGAAATTTCCGGAATTGCCGACGCTATCAGGGAAGTCGCCGATCAAACCAACCTGCTGGCATTGAATGCTGCCATTGAGGCGGCGCGCGCCGGAGAGCAAGGACGCGGGTTTGCCGTGGTGGCGGACGAAGTCCGCAAGCTCGCTGAAAGAACAGCCATGTCAACCAATGAAATCAGCGGCATGATAAAAAAAATTCAGGATGGCACCAGGGAAGCAATGGAAGAAATGGCCTGCGGGGTGGAAAAGGTCAGCCACGGTGTTGGCTTGGCGAGGAAAGCCGGAGATTCAATTGGCAACATCAGCATTGCTACGAATCATGCAGCGCGCGCCGTCAATGACATTACTCAGGCTATTGAAGAGCAATCCATCTCGGCGCGGGATGTCGCTCTGCGCCTTGAAAAAATTGCGCAAGGTACAGAGCAAAACAATATTGCTGCAGGCGAAACTGCAAACGAGGCGAAGAAAATGGCGGAACTCGCCCAGAACCTAGAAGAGCTGGCAAGGAAGTTCCGGATTGCCTGAGCTCGTTCGACCACGAGCCTGAAAGCACTTTGCAATCGACTTGCTGGCATGCGTGCTAACACAAACTTAGAAATGCCAGGGTTACTTCAGGCCATGCTCCAATCGCGTGTAGCTTTTCCTTGCCGTCGATTCTATACTTGAGACGCCAATATTTGCCTCCTGTGGGCGTGATTTGCAGATATGAACCGCCAGAGTCGCTTATTTCACAAGGCTTTTTCTGGGCTTGGCATTTTTTTGAATCGAATCCGTAATCGACATCCGATGCCCCATACATGCCCCCTGTTTGAAAATCATATCCGCATATCTGGGGGTATGTTCGGGCATGCATAAAACCGCAAAATTTTGCGCAACTTTTTGATTTTGCTTGTGAATTTATTGATTTAAGGAAGCTTGATGGTACCCTCGACAGGAATCGAACCTGTAACTGGCCCTTAGGAGGGGCCCGTTATATCCATTTAACTACGAAGGCATCCGAGAAAGACGATTTTACAGCAAAATTGCCGCTTTGATAAATCCAACCTGGAGAAATGCCGTGATTTCTCTCAAATCGCTTGTCATCCTGCCCGTCTTCATCCTGTCCGCAAGCGCTTTCGCAGGGGGCGGGCCGCTGGGCATCGATCATAAATGGAGCTACGACGACAGCGGCATCTACAAGCGGCAGATCCAGAAAAACCTGCTCACCCTGCTGGTCGCAGGAGACTTCGCCGGCGCGCTCTGGGAAGGCGACCAGTCGAGGATGGGGAAGACGCTCTGGCAATCGGTCGACTCGACCCTGCTCGCATCCGCGTCAAGCGCGGTGATGAAAGCCGCCTTCACCCGGGCAAGACCATCCCAGACCAACGATCCGAACCAGTTTTTCCAGGGGGGCAGCCATTACAGCTTCCCCAGCGGTGAAGTCGCCGCGATGAGCGCGCTGGTCACGCCTTTCGTCCTCGAATACAGGCAGGACACACCCTGGGCTTACGGCCTGGAGATCCTTCCCCTTTACGACATGGTCGCGCGCATGAAGGTGCAGGCGCACTGGCAGACGGACGCTCTGGCGGGATTTGCAGTCGGCACGCTTTCGGGGTATTACGCGCATTCCAGGCAGAAATCCTTCACCCTCCAGATTCTGCCCGGCGGGTTTTCCGTTGGGTTCAAGCGGGAATTCTGATCCTGCCCGTGCTATCATTGACCGCTCGAATCGGAGCAAAGCATGAAATGGATCGTTTTCGTCGGCACGATCGCTGTCGTGTCGCTTTTCTTCTGGTACCAGATGAGCAGCAAGGGAGGCATTCCCAAGGTCGGGCAGGTTGCGCCCGCCTTCTCGCTCCCGGACCAGAACGGAAAAATGCATTCCCTGGCCGAATACAGGGGAAAATGGCTGGTCCTTTACTTCTATCCCAAGGACGACACGCCTTATTGCACCAAGGAAGCCTGCGCCTTCAGGGATAATTTTGCAAAGATCAAGGCTGCCGGCGCGAGCATCCTGGGCGTGAGCCTCGATACCGAGGCCAGCCACGCCAAATTCGCCGAGAAGAACAAGCTTCCCTTTCCGCTCCTTGCCGATACCAGCGGAACCGTGACCAGGGAATACGGCGTGCTGGAAAATCTCGTGCTCTTCAAGCTGGCGAGGCGCTACACCTTCCTGATCGACCCCAAGGGCAATATCGCGAAAGTCTACGACAAGGTGCAGATCTACGCCCACGTCAACGCCGTATTGGACGACCTGAAACGGCTTTCGGCCCGATAATGCCGATCATCACGCTGGACAAGGGCTCGCTCGCCTACGGCCACCATGCCTTGCTCGACCAAGCCGATCTGGTTCTGGAAGATGGGGAGCGGGTCGGCCTCATCGGCAGGAACGGCGCAGGAAAATCGAGCCTGATCAGGGTGCTTGCAGGAATGGCCGCGCTCGACGACGGAAAGGTTTGGCATGCGCCCGGGCTCAAAATCGCCTTCGTCGAACAGGAACCCGAGTTCGACCCCGAGCACACCGTCTTCGAAGCTGTTTCGGACGGCCTGGGGGAATTGAGCCGCATTCTGCTCGAATACCATGCCGTATCGAATGAACTGTCCAAAAGCGAAGACCCTAAGCTGCTCGACGAACTCCACATCCTGCAATCGAAGCTCGAAGCGGGTGACGGCTGGAATGTCGAATCCAGGATAGAAGCCGTCTCGTCCCGGCTCGGATTGCCGCTCGATGCAAAGCTTGCGTCCCTCTCGGGCGGGCAGAGAAAGCGCGTGGCCCTCGGCAGGGCGCTGGTTTGCCAGCCCGACATCCTGTTCATGGATGAGCCGACCAATCATCTCGATCTTTCATCCATTGCCTGGCTCGAAGAATTCATTCTGTCCTACCAGGGCAGCGTCTTCTTCATCACCCACGACAGGCGTTTTCTCGACAACGTCGCAACCAGGATAGTCGAGCTGGATCGTGGAAAGCTCGCAAGCTTCGAAGGCAATTTCTCCTACTACCAGGAAAAGAAGGCAGCAATGCTCGAGGCCGAGGCGGCCAAGGCGCAGAAATTCGACAAGCTGCTCGCCCAGGAAGAGGTCTGGATCAGGAAAGGGGTCGAGGCGAGAAGAACGAGGAACGAGGGCAGGGTGAGAAGGCTGGAGCGCCTGAGAGTCGAGCGCGAAAAGCGCAGGGAGTCACTCGGCCGCGTCAGCTTCAATCTCGAGGACGGCATGAAGTCGGGCAAGCTCGTCGCCGAGCTCGAAGACGTCTCCAAGTCGTATGATGGAAAAAAGATAATTGACGGATTTTCGTGCCGCATCATGCGCGGAGACAGGATAGGCATACTGGGGCCGAACGGAGCAGGCAAGAGCACCCTTTTGAAGCTGATCCTCGGCGAAATCCCCCCTGATTCGGGCTCGGTTAAGCTGGGCACAAAGCTCGAGATCGCCTATTTCGACCAACTGCGCGAAAAGCTCGACCTCGAGGCGACGCTTGCCGACGTCATCAGCCAGGGAAGCGACTTCATCGAGATCAACGGAGAGAAAAAGCACGTGATCAGCTATCTGGGAGATTTCCTTTTCTCCCCCGAACGTGCGAGATCCCCGGTGAAAAGCCTGTCGGGGGGCGAGCGCAACAGGCTGCTTCTCGCCAGGCTCTTCACGAAACCCGTCAACGTTCTGGTGCTGGACGAGCCGACCAACGACCTCGACATCGAAACTCTGGAGATGCTGGAAGCGCTGCTGCTCGACTATTCAGGCACGCTATTTCTGGTGAGCCACGATCGGGCCTTCCTCGACAACGTGGTGACGCAGGTGATCGCATCCGAAGGGAACGGAAAATGGCAGGAATACGTGGGCGGGTATGAGGACTGGGTCAGGCAAAGGCAGCTTCCCGTCATGGAGAAACCCGCCCCTATCAGGAAGGCACCTGCCGCTGCAAAGCAGAAAAAACTGGGCTACAAGGAAACGCGCGAGCTCGATGAAATCCCGGCCAGAATTGAAAAGCTGGAGCATGAACAGAAGCAGCTGGAAGAGCAGCTTTCCGATCCGGATTTCTACAAGAATTCCCCTGAAAAAATAAAGGCAATCCAGGGTCGGTTCGATGCGATCGAAGCCGAATTGCTGGAAGCCCTGTCGCGCTGGGAAGAGCTGGAAAAGCATGCCTGACATCGGGATGTTCGAGAACAGGCTGCGCAAGAACGCGAAGCACCTGGCCAAATGGGCGAAAAGACTGAACATTACCTGCTACAGGCTCTACGACCGGGACATCCCTGAATTTCCTTTCGTTGTCGACTATTACGAGGGCAGGGTGCATCTCCAGATCCTGTCCGGCGATTTCGGCACCGATGCCGCTCAGGCCGCCTCAAATGCCCTGCAGCTGCCGACTGGAGCCATCCATCTCAAGAGACGGGAAGGGCAGAAGGGCGATACCCAGTACGAAAAGACGGGAAGCATTGGGGAGGATTTCGTCGTTCATGAGAACGACTGCAAATTCATCGTCAATCTCGACAGCTATCTCGACACCGGCCTTTTCCTTGACCATCGCAACATGCGCAAAATGGTGGGGGAGAATGCATCCGGCAAGCGCTTTCTCAACCTGTTCGCCTATACGGGAAGCTTCACCGTCCATGCCGCGAAAGGCGGCGCGATTTCGACCACCACGGTCGACCTTTCGAACACCTATCTCGACTGGGCGAAAAGGAATTTCGAATTAAATAATTTATTTAATTACAATATAGTAA
>JAJZPK010000122.1 GCA_021811205.1 Pseudomonadota bacterium | reverse complement strand
GCGAAGACAACATTTTCATCTTCGGGCTCACTGCAGAGGAAGTCGCCGCAAGCTACTCCAAGCCCCACGAGATTCATCCGGAAATGCAGGAAGCGCTCGACATGATCGGTTCGGGTTACTTCTCCCCGACGGATCCGTATTGCTACCTGCCTGTCGTCAGCGCGCTCACCCAGGGCGACCATTACCGGCTGAGCGCGGATTATCCCGCCTACATCCGCTGTCAGGAAAAGGTGGACGAAGCCTACCGGGACAGGGAGGCCTGGTCGAGAAAGGCCATCCTCAATATCGCGAAGATGGGAAAATTCTCGAGCGATCGAACCATAGACCAGTACGCAGAAGACATCTGGAAGGTCGAACCCATATCAAGATGATCTGTTTTTCTTCTGAGAGAAGGTTCGCCTGATCTCCGAGAATCTTGACAGGCGGGCCAGCGCATTGCCGTTGATGCTGCCGGCGGGGAATCGGCCCATCGTGTCAAGCGCGCCGGATTCGAGCCCCGTCAGAATGCTGATCGCCTCGTCGAAATGGCTCACTGCATAGATGCTGAATTTTCCCGCGCGAGCCGCCTCGACCACTTCCTTTTTCAGCATCAAATGCTTCACGTTGGCCTCTGGAATGACGACGCCCTGCGCTCCGCTGAGCCCCCTTCCTGCACAGACGTCGAAAAAACCTTCGATTTTCTCGTTGACGCCGCCGATGGCTTGCACCTGTCCGAACTGATTCACCGATCCCGTCACTGCCATGGCCTGCAGAATTGGGGCGTCTGCCAGCTTCGAAACCAGCGCGCAAAGCTCGGCCAAGGATGCGCTGTCGCCTTCGATCATCCCGTAGGATTGCTCGAAGGCGAGGCTCGCCGAAAGGGAAAGCGGACGGTCGTGTGCATAGCGCGAAGCGAGAAACGAGGACAGGATCAGCACCCCTTTGGAATGGATGGCGCCGCTCAATTCGGCTTCCCGCTCGATGTTGACGAGTTCCCCATCACCCACCCTCACCGTCGCCGTGATTCTTGTCGGTATCGAAAAAGCATAGTCGGCAAGCTGGATCACCGAAAGCCCATTCACCTGCCCCACTACGGCGCCTTCCGTATCGATCATGATCGTGCCTCGCAATATTTCCTCATGGAGCCGGCGCTTCAGCCTGTCCGAGCGCGCCATCCGCGCGCTAACAGCCTCCTCGATATCGTTCAGCCCGACGATTTCCCCGCTTGCCTGTCTCGCCTGAAAATCGGCTTCGCGCAAGAGATCGGCAAGCGCCTTGATATGCGTCGTCAGCCTTTCCGAGTCCGATGCAAGGCGTGACGCATATTCGATCGCACGTGCAACGGCTTGCCTGTCGAAAGGCAGCATGCCTTCCTTCCTGGCCAGGGTCGCGATCAGACGCGCATAAAGCAGGACATTCTCGTCGCTCCTTTCCATCTGATCTTCGAAATCTGCTGGAATCTTGAACAGCTTGCCGAACTCCGGATCGTACTCCATGAGCATGTAATAGAGCAGGCGTTCGCCGAACAGGACAACCTTGACATTGAGCGGAATGGGCGCAGGCTCCAGAGACACGGTGCTGACGAGGCTCAGGGCCTGCCCCAGGGATTCAATTCTGATTTCGTTTGACGCCAGCGCACGTTTCAGCCCTTCCCAGGCATAAGGCTGCATCAGCACCTTGCGCGCATCGAGCAGCAGATAACCGCCGTTCGCCCGGTGCAGCGCACCCGCCTTGATCAGCGTGAAATTGGTGACGAGCGCGCCCAACTGGGAAACATGCTCTACCCTGCCGACAAGATTGCCGTAGGATGGGTTTTCCTCGAACAGGATGGGTGCCCCGGCCGATTCATAATGGTTTCCCAGCACGTTCACCTGATAGCGCTCCAGAGACGGCCGCTCGCCGAGCCCCAGGAGCGCTGACGCCTTGTCCTCCCCCTTCAGGAAGTCCTTTGCGTTTTCGACGACATCCCGCTCCACCGCATCGAGATAGGCAAGCACTGCACTGTCCGAGTAGGAAGCTCTCACCTCGTCGATCAGGTGAAGCACCGCAACCTTGGTTGTTTCCCTGTAGAGCGCCCTGACTTTTTCCCTGTTCTCCTTCATCCATTTGGGGATCAGGCGGATGATTTTCTGCAATGCCTCCTGGAAGGTTGAAATCGCCTTCCCGAAGCTTTCCTGCTTCTCCTGAGGAAGCTTCTCGTAATCGGCAGGGGAAATCACGACATGGTTGACCATGGGCGCGAATGTGAATCCCTCGGGTGTCCTGAGCAGCGCCACACCCTCTTCTTCGGCGCGCTTTCCGAGGTCGTCGAAAGCGTCCTCCTGGCGTCTGCCGAGTTCTTCCTGGAGCGCCTCGAGCTTGGCCCTGTATTCATCGCTTTCCAGGGCGGCCGGAATCGCGACATGCAGCTCTTCCACGAGATGCGCCATATCGGCTGCAAGCTTGGCGCCCATTCCGTTCTGAAGCTTCAAGGCGATCGGCTTGTGCGGCTCCGAAAAATTATTGACATAACACCAGTCGAAAGACTCCGGCTCCGTTTTCGCCTTTCCTTCGAGATACTGCGTGACCATGCTGCGCTTGCCCAGTCCAGGCGGCCCGAGCACGAACAGATTGTAGCCTTCACGCCCGATGCCCGCGCCGAATCTGATTGCGGAAAGCGCACGCGGCTGGCCGATGAATTCGCCCAATTCATCGAGACCATCTGTCGTTTTGAAATCGAAAGCATCGGGATCGCATGCCGTGTGCAATTTGCAGGGGTGGAGCGGCGAGGTCATTATCGGCCTTTCTTATGTCCTAATCCAAAGAATAGACCCGGCTCGCCGCAATGGGAAAGAATTTGGTTTCGGGCTTCATCCCGAAGATCGATTGCGGATTCCCACCCCGTCCCTTTCGGGGGAATGGGGGCACCTATCCAAACCTTCAATTCGCCTCTTCTCGGTAACCAGCCGCCGTCCCGCAAGGCCGAGCGCGTGCCGCGCAAGGCGACCGGCACGACGGGAATGCCTGCATTGGTCGAAGCAAGGAAGGCGCCCATGCGAAATTCCGCAAGTCCAGGTATCCTAGTGAAGGTCCCCTCGGGGAAAAAAATCATGGACCGTCCCGATCTTGCCTTGTCTTCGATACGTTCGATATCCGGCCCGATTTCCCCGCGCGCGACGAATTCCGAGCCGACATGACTGAGAAAGAGCCTCGAGATGAAGGAATCCAGCAGTTCCTTCTTGGCGACGAAGGAAAAGAATCCGTCCGGCGCAAGGGAACCGGGCAGGGCTGCGGTCATCACGATGCCGTCAGCATAGCTCGCATGGTTGGCGACGAGGATGGCGGGATCGCCTTGCAGATTTTGCATTCCCTCGACATTCAACCGGTATCCGCAGACAGACAGGAAAACCCGTGCGAAGCATCTGCTCGATGACCAGCTCCATGCCCGGCTTTTCGAAGACACGGCGAAAACCCAGGCTAAGGGGGCGATCGCCCAGAAGACGATCCACACATAGGCTGCAAAAAGAAGGCCTCCCATGGACCTGGCAAGCCGCCTCGCCTGGGGGAGAAGCCCTTCAGCGAGGAAATCGAGATAATGCATCCGCTTCCTCTTCAAGTCGCCGAGATAAAGCGCGCGAGAAGCCGTCCGCCTGATCTTGCCGCTGGAAGTCTTGAGGACTGTATGAGGAGGAACGAGCAAAATATCGTCAGGCGGCTCGCCGAGCACATCGACAACCGCATCGTTGATCAAATCCTTCAATTCAGCCTGCGCCTCCCTTTGCTTGGTTTCAGCCATCACGACAAGCTGCTCGGTTCCGCCCTTGGGCACCCCGAAAACAGCAACGCATCCCCGTCTGATGCCGGGCAAATTGCCCACCGCTTCCTCAGCCTCATAGGGCTGGATGTTTCTGCCTGCCCGGATGATGAGGTCTTTTGCGCGGCCCGTGACGTAAATCTCGCCGTCAGCAATATAGGCATAGTCGCCCGAATCGAGCCATGCATCGTGGAAAAGCTTTTCAGTTTCCCCAGGATTCCTGAAGTAGCCCCTTGTCGCAGAAGGCCCCCTGAACTCGAGCGTCCCTTCCTGCCGCTCGCCAACTTCGCGTCCGGCCGCATCGACGATCCTGATTTCGTGCCCGGGAAGCGGCAGGCCGCAGGAGACGAATGCGATCGTATCCGTCCCACCCTGAATCGCCATGCCTGTCCGGGCGAACAGGTCGCGATCCACTTCATCCACTTTCGCCCCCCTGCCCGGAGGAGGAAAGGCGAGCCCTACGGAAGATTCCGCAAGCCCGTAAACGGGCGAAATGGCCGACGGATTCAGTCCATACTGGGAGAATTTTTCAGAAAACCCCCGGATCACCTCTGGACTGACAGGCTCTGCTCCGTTGAAAGCCATGCGCAGGCTGGAAAGATCGATTCCCTGCATGTCCTCCGCTTCGATCCTGGAAAGGCAGAGCGCATAGCCGAAATTCGGGGATGCTGTCAGCGTTCCCCTGTGCCTCGAGATGCTGGAGAACCACCTTGAAGGCCTGGAAAGGAAGGAAATGGGCGACATGACGACATATCTGCAGGCATGATAGAGGCTTCCAAACCAGGCGCCGATCAGCCCCATGTCGTGATAAAGCGGCAGCCAGCTCACGAAAACGTCATTCGAATCGACCTCAGCGGCTTCCCCCATGGCGCGGATGTTCGCCAGCAGATTGGCGTGATCCAGCACCACGCCCTTCGGATTTCCTGTGCTGCCCGACGTATATTGCAACAGGGCGATGTCTTCTCCTTGCAGGGCAGGTACGACCTCGATGCCTTGGGCCGAGAGATCGCGGGGCAATACGACTTCCCGCAGGGATTCGACCTGCAGCCCGAGCAACCTCGCAAGGCTGGCCGCTTCGTCGAAAGTGACCAGCATGACGGCTCCTGCATTCGACAATATCCCGACATGCCGTTTCAGGTGGTCGGCCATCTGGGAAAGTCTGAAAGGCGGATAGATCGGAACAGGAATGCAGCCTGCCATCAGGATGCCGAAAAAGCTGAAGAAATAATCCGGACCGGTGGGAAGCATGAGCGCAACGGCCTCGCCCTTCTGCACTCCGCGCATGATCAACCCGGCAGCCACCCATTTCGCGCGTCTTTCGAGCTCGCCGTAGCTGATCGACACCGTATTTCCGGATTCTTCGAAAAGGATATGGGTCCGATCGCGATGGCGCAGGACATGCCATTCCAGAACTTCGGTCAGGGTCTGCGCATCGCTCGGAAATCCTGAAACCTCATGCTCGGCCTCCGGCACTTCGGCGATTTCATGTACCGGCAGTTGCTGTTTCCCGAGCGCGTCCAGGATGTCCCTGAGCGTTTCCGCTTCTCCCAGCAATGCCTCGGGAAGACGGACATCGAAGGCGCGCTCCACCCTCAGCATCAATTCGACCCGCGTCAGGCTGTCGAAACCGAGATCGCGCTCGAGCGACATGTCGAGAGTGGGATGCTCGACCTTCGCTGCACGCGCCTCGCTTGCAAGCTGTTTTACGATGCCGAGCAGCTTTGCAGAAGCCGTGCCTTTCCGCGAATCCGAGCTTTTCATAAATGGCGCGCTCCCAGAAAAGCCATTCTTTTAACGCAGTACGGCGACCGCCGAATTCGGCGTTTTCTGATCGACACCGAAGATCGCCATGATTTGCCACTTATCCCTGTATAGACCCTATCTTGCGCACGATCCACTTGCGCGACTCCTCGAGGAAAAGGAGACCTGCTGCGAAGGGGACCAGTAAAAGCCAGATATGCATGGCCAGAGGGGACGTCCCGAATACGGCATTGCCGAGCGGCGTATAGTCGATGAAAAACAGCAGCGCGATTTCGAAGGCGACGCCGACCAGAATCAGCGGATTGCCCGACAGACCCGTATGAAAAACGGATTGACGCCTGCTTCGGCAGAGGAAGACGTTCACGATCTGCATCGCGATGATGGCGCTCAGTGTGGCCGTCGTCGCTTCGCGGTAAACAGGATCGTGCATGGACAGCATTTGCCCGTAATGCCATCCGGATTCCTTGAGCACGAAGAAAAAGCAGGACATTGCGGCAACTGCCTCGATGAGGCCGATGAAAAGATAGGCGCGCAGGGCGAGCGACCAGCCGAAGAGGCGGCTCGATGCCGGGCGGGGCGGTCTTTCCATCGCTTTCGGGTCAGGCTTTTCGACGCCTAGTCCGAGCGCAGTCAGGGAATCCGTCCCCATGTCGACAGACAGGATCTGGATCGGCGTCAACGGCAAGGGGATGCTGAACAGGGCAAAGGCGAGATAGGGAACCAGTTCGGGGACGTTGTGCGCCAGAATATAGGTGAGGAACTTGCCGATATTGTTGAAGACGGCACGCCCCTCCTCGACCGCATCGACGATGGCGGCAAAATTGTCGTCCAGCAGCACCATGTCGGCAGCCGACTTGGCGACATCGGTTCCGGCGAGCCCCATGGCGATGCCGATATGGGCGCATCGCAATGCAGGCGCATCGTTCACGCCGTCTCCCGTGACCGCGACGACATGCCTCTTTCGCTTCAGTGCATCGACGATGCGCATTTTCTGCGCCGCATCGGCCCTGGCGAAAAGCACCTCCTCCTCGTCCAATGCAAGACGCAATTGGGTCTCGCCAAGACCGCGCAGCTCATCCCCGGAAATTACCTTCGGGTTTTCCGACCTGATCAGTCCGATCTCCCTTGCAATGGCCAGGGCCGTTGCCGGATGATCTCCGGTCACCATGATGACCCGGATGCCCGCCTTCCTGCATTTTTCGATCGCTTGAGGCACCTCTATCCTCGGCGGATCTTCCAGCCCGGCAAGACCCGCAAAGACCATATCGGCTTCCAGAGGAGCGGCTTTCCAGTTTTCATCCAGTGAACGATGAGCCAATGCGATGACCCGCAGCCCCTTTTCGGCCATCGCTTCCTGCGCCGATCTTATTTTCTCGAGATGCGCGTCACGCAGCGCTTCTTCTCCGTCTTCACACAGGATCCTCGTGCATAACGGCACGACAGTCTCGGGCGCCCCCTTGCAGAAAAGCTGCGGCCCTTCAGGATCATCGTGCACCGTGGACAAACGCATTCGTTCGTCATCGAAAGGAATCTCGAACAGCCTTTCCGATCTGGGTAAAAGCTTGTCCATGGCCATCGAAGCAAGCGCGATTTCCATGGGATCCCCGAAGGAAACTTGTCCTTCCCTCAGATCGTTGCAGAATCTCGCCACTTTCAGAAAAGGAGCAGGCAGGTCGGTGGAAGGCTTTGAAAATTTCCCTTCGACGAACACCTCTTTCACCGCCATCCTGTTCTGGGTGAGCGTTCCCGTCTTGTCCGTGCAGATGACCGTGGTTGAGCCCAGCGCTTCGACGGAAGTCAGATGCCTGATCAGGACCTTTTTTCCGGCCATGCGCTGGGTGGCGAGCACCAGGGCAAGGGTCAGCGTGGGAAGCAATCCTTCGGGCACCATGGCGACGATGATGCCGATGGCGAAGACGAAATCCTTCCAGAAAGGAATGCCGATCACCTGTCCGCCCAGAAAGAATACGGTGCCGATCACGACGGCAATCATTCCGATCATGCGGCTGAGATGGGTGATCTCGCGCCGCAAGGGAGAAGTTCCCCGCTCCTCGGACTGGGCGAGATGGGCGATTTTTCCGAATTCGGTGCGCATTCCCGTGGCGAAGACGACCGCTCTGGCCTGGCCGGAAACCAC
>JAJZPK010000121.1 GCA_021811205.1 Pseudomonadota bacterium | reverse complement strand
CAATGCATGCCAGTCTGCCACGAAGAAAAGGCAAGGATGCTCGTGTTGCAGCTTGACCCAGTTCTTGAGCACGCCATGATAATGGCCAAGATGAAGATGCCCGGTCGGGCGCATACCTGAAAGAATTCGGTCGGCAAACATGTTGTACCTTATTATAAACCAAACAATCGCAAGATCAGGTCGATAGCGATATTGATCAGCGGGCCGATGACGGACCCGAGTATCCCCGTAAAAAGCAGCACGACAAGTATGATTATGCCGTATGGTTCGATTTTGGCAAGCTGATAGGCTTGTCTCGTCGGCAGCAGGCTGACCATTACCCTTCCACCGTCCAGCGGCGGGATCGGCAGAAGATTGAGCATCATCAGCACGATGTTGATTTTCACCCCCATGTTGGCCATGATGGCGAGCGGGGATGCGAAGTAATTACCGGGCATCAAGGTGGCCAGTTTGAGCAGCAGCGCCCAGGCGAGCGCCATGGCGAGATTGGACATGGGGCCTGCAAGGGCGACCCAGAGCATGTCCTTCTTCGGATTTCGCAATGCGCCGAAGTTGACTGGCACGGGCTTTGCCCAGCCGAACAGGAAACCGCCCAGCGCAAGCGAAACCAGGGGAATGATGATCGTGCCGATCGGATCGATGTGATGCACCGGGTTCAGGCTCACCCTGCCCTGCATGTAAGCCGTCATGTCGCCGAAATACTTCGCGACATAGCCGTGTGCGGCTTCGTGGAAAGTGATCGCAAAGATGATCGGCAGCGCGTAAATCGCTGCCGCCTGGATGAAATTGCCAGGATCCGTCATTATTCCAACCCCAATGGTGAAAGCGGCCCGCTGCCGCGCCTCAGGACAAAGGGCGGCTCTTCAGTCAAATCGATCACGGTGGTCACATCCACCCCGCATGCGCCGCTGTCGATAACGAGGTCGACCTGATTTTGCAGAATCTGCCTGATCGACTCCGGATCGTTCTGCGGAATATCTTCCCCGGGAAGCAGCAGCGAAGAACTCAGGATCGGCTCACCCAGCGCATCCAGCAGGCTCATCACCACATCATTGTCTGGAATCCTGATGCCTATAGTGTTGCGCTTGGGATGCTGCAGCCTTTTCGGAACCTCTCTTGTCGCCTTGAGGATGAATGTATAGCCTCCGGGCGTTGCGGATTTAAGCATCCGGTACTGCTTGTTGTCGACCTGGGCATAATGGGAAATACTGGAAAGATCCCGGCAGACGAGCGTGAAGTGATGATGCTCGTCTACGCCACGAATCGAGCGCATTCTTTCCATCGCGCCCTTGTCGCCGATCCTGCATCCCAGTGCGTAGCTTGTATCGGTGGGATAGACGATGACCCCTCCATTGTTAACGATTTCGACAGCCTGCCTGATGAGGCGCTGCTGCGGATTCTGAGGGTGGATGGTAAAAAGCTGCGCCATCAGACAAGCGCCTCCCATATCGGGTGGCACCCTTCAGGCAAAGGCGGCAGGCGGCCCACATCCATTCTGCTTTCTTCCGGGCTGTGAAAGTCCGATCCCAAGGATGCGAAAAGATCGAAACGCCGGGCGAATCCGCAGAACCGCAATGCCATTTCTTTCGTGTGGCTTGAAGTCACGACTTCCAACCCTTTTCCTCCTGATTCCCTGAATTCGTTGATGAGCGCTTCCAGCGCGGCCGTACTCAAGTCGTATCGGCCAGGATGGGCGATTACCGCCATTCCGCCGCTTTTCCTGATCCACCCGACGGCATCGCTCAATTGCGCCCACTGGTGCACAACATGACCGGGTTTGCCGTGGGTCAGGAATTTTCTGAACACGGACGGGATGTCCTTCGCATGTCCTTTTTCGACGAGGTATCTCGCAAAATGCGTCCGTCCGATCAAATTCTTGTTGGATGCAAAACGGTATGCGCCCTCGAAGCTCCCCGGGATGCCCGCCCTGGTCAGCTCATCAGCAATGAGTCTCGCGCGTCTGATTCGCCCTTCTCTGAGCGTGTTGAGACCGCTTTTGAGTTCTTCGTTTTCAGGGTCGACGTTGAGCCCAACGATGTGCAATGTCCTCCCGCGCCAAGTCACGGAGATTTCGACACCGTTCACGAACCGAATGTTCCAGCTTTCCGCAGTCTGGCGCGCCTCGATGAGGCCGTCGCAATCATCGTGATCGGTCAAAGCAAGAATGTCGACTCCGTTTTCAGCGGCACGCGCGACAAGGTCGCCAGGAGAAAGGACACCGTCTGAGATCGTCGAATGGCAATGCAGGTCGATAGTTGGCATGGGTGGGATTTTGCGTAGCAGTGCCAATCATACCAAATCAGGCAGACATTCAGAAATCATTTATACTGAACCGAAAGGAGAAAACATGCAGTATGCACCCAGCGATCTTCCTCCAGCTCATCCGGTCGATGAACGAGGGACGCCTCGCGTGGTTCCGACGCAGGCGGCCAAGGACACCGGGGTGCCGCCTGTTGCACCGATTCCCTTTGACTTCAAGCCCCAGCAAAAGCGCCGCAAAAAGCTTTTGCAGGAAGAAGCGGAAATGCATGCTTTCACAGAGCGGAGCGGAGATGAGCGACGCAAATACTGCAGAAGGCTGTACGACATGCCTATTCTCTACGACATCAGGGTCGTCATCGACAGGCGCAAGAAGAATCAGAGGAAAAGCGATATCACCACATCGGTCGATGAAATCGTTTAGCTGCCTTTGCTCCTGTGCAGGGATGCGATGAGTTCAGCCTCCCCCTTGGATATGTCGCAAGCCGCCGCAATTTCTGCAGGCCCCAGCCCCTGCCTCACCATCCTGATTGCCTGGGCATAAGGCGCAGGCGCATCATTTTCATCTCTCAGCCTGTCGATTTCCTTCTGCATCAGCGCAACATGGATCCGTAATTCGGCCAATTCCTCTTTCATGGTTTCGAGCGCTGATTTTTCGTGCCGCACTTCCGGAATCGGCCTGAGTTTGGCTTTTTTTCGTGATGCACGCAGGAAAACGAGCAACTCCACGGCGACGTAGAAAGTCAGCGCGACGATTGAACCGATCAGCAATTCCCGCCAGGTGAAAGACTGCATTCTATCTATTATGCCGAAATCTTGGATATTAGCAGGCGTGCGGTCAAATGTGTAGCGCCCGCCCCGCTACCGCCAACGCTGCCTCGTGGATCGCTTCCGAGAGCGAAGGATGGGCATGGACCGTTAGTGCAATGTCTTCGCTACTGGCCGAAAAGGCCATGGCCAGGACCGCTTCGCCAATCAATTCGGATGCGAATGGCCCGATGATGTGCACGCCGAGCAGCCTGTCCGTGCTCGCATCCGATAGCATCTTCGCGAACCCTTTCGCCTCCCCGAGCGCCTGAGCCCTGCCGTTCGCAGAAAACGTGAATTGGCCAACCTTGTATTCGATTCCTGCATCAATCAGCTGCCGCTCGGTTTTGCCTACCCATGCGATTTCAGGCGAAGTATAAATGACCCAGGGCACGATGTTCCTGTCAAATTCAGTTTTCATCCCTGCTATTAGTTCGGCGGCCATCACACCTTCTTCCGAGGCCTTGTGGGCGAGCATCGCTCCACCCACTACGTCCCCGATCGCATAGACGCGTGGCAAATTCGTTCTGCACTGCGCATCGATCCTGATGAACCCTTTTTCGCCGATCGCAAGTCCGAGCGAGTCGTCTGCAATGTCTTGAGTGTTGGGGACTCTGCCAGATGCCACGATCAGCTTGTCGAAATCCTGTTCGATCCGGCCGGATTTATCCTCATACACCACATTAACATTACAATCTTTCTCATTGACGGATATTATTTTTATTCCGAGTTTTATCGTCCAGCCATGATCCCGGCTGAAAAAACGCCATGCCTCCTTTGAAACCTTTTCGTCGGCAATCGGCAAAAACTCGGAAGCGGATTCTAGCAGCGTCACTTCGCTCCCGAGACGTCTCCAAACGCTGCCGAGTTCCAGTCCGATGGCCCCTGCTCCGATGATGCCCAGCCTTTTCGGCACCTCTTCGAAGGACAGCGCACCGCTGCTGTCGACGATACTCGAACCGAATGGGATGCCTTCGATTTTCCTGGGGGAAGATCCTGTCGCGATGATGACATGCTTCGCTTCGACTGTTGTGCCAGAAGAAATTTGCAACTGATACGTTGCACCGCCCGAAACGATTCTGGCGCGCCCCAAAACGGAATCGATCTTGTTTTTCCTGAAAAGGAAGGCAATGCCGTTCGTATGGGTTTCGACGATCTTGTGCTTCCTTTCCTGCATGGCATGAAGATCGAGCCCCAAACTTCCGATCATGATGCCCTGGGATGGAAAACTGTGTTTTGCCCTCTCGTAGTTTCCGGACGATTCGAGCAAGGCCTTGGAAGGAATGCAACCCACATTGAGACAAGTGCCGCCCAGAAGTACCTTGCCGTCCTTTTCACGCTCATCTATGCACACCGTTTTGAGGCCCAACTGGGCACAGCGAATTGCCGCGACGTAGCCGCCAGGGCCTGCACCGATCACCGCAACGTCATAGACGCTCATTCAGATCTCCAGAAGGAGCCTCGCAGGATCTTCCAGGTCTTCCTTGATCGCGGCCAGGGCCTGCACCGCCTCCCTTCCGTCGATCAGCCGATGATCGTAGGATAGCGCAAGATAGATCACCGGCCTGATCACGACCTGCCCGTTCTCGGCGACAGGCCTGTCCTTCATCGCATGGATCCCGAGGATCGCGCTTTGAGGCGGGTTGATGATCGGCGTGGAGAGCATCGATCCGAAAATGCCGCCGTTCGTGATCGAGAAGGTTCCCCCTTCGAGCTCTTCAAGCGCAAGCTTTCCTTCTTTCGCGCGCCTTCCGAAGTC
This sequence comes from Pseudomonadota bacterium, assembly GCA_021811205.1. Next base: position 2,853 of record JAJZPK010000121.1, on the reverse strand, counting down.
GGCGATGCGATTTTCTATATCCTCGAAGGAAAGCTGCTCAGCATCGCGCAATATGGGAACGACGAGTCCGCGCTCCGTGCCGACGGCAATGCCGATGTCGTAATAGTCATGATAGACAATGTCGTTGCCTTCAATGGAGGCATTGAGGACGGGAAAGCGCTGCAATGCGGACAGGGCCGCTTTCACGAAAAAGGACATGAAACCGAGCTTGACGCCATGCTTCTTCTCGAATTCCTCTCTGTGCCTGGTACGCAGGTCAACGATGGCCTGCATGTTGACTTCGTTGAAGGTCGTGAGGATGGCTGCGTTTTTCTGGGATTCGAGCAGCCTTTGCGCAATCCTTGCGCGGACTCTGGACATCGGCACATGCCGCTCCAGCCTGCCCGCTTCGGCTTGAAGCACGTCCGCCTTGGTGATGCGCCCGCCGCGCCCCGTTCCCTTGATTTCCGAGACTTTCAATGCGCGCTCATCGGCTTCTCTTTTCGCAGCCGGCATCAGGATGGGCGGCTCGGCTTCATTGCGTATCGTTTCGGATGGTGCTGCCTTTTTTCCGGATTCTGCAGTGTCGAGCATCGCGATGACTTCCCCGCTCGTCACAACACTACCCTCTTCCTTCAGTATCTGCGCGATCACGCCCGATTCGATCGCCGGCAATTCAAGCACGATCTTGTCCGTTTCGATGTCGATCAGGTTTTCGCCCCGGCTGGCATGCTCACCTACCTTCTTGTGCCAGGCAAGCAGGGTCGCCTCTGAAACCGATTCGGAAAGCTGGGGCACTTTGATTTCGATCAGCATCATTTTTCCTCATGTTCGACAAAGGCGCCGTCTACCAATTCCTTCTGCCTTGCCAGATATTTCGCATAATAGCCTGCTGCCGGAGAGGCTGAAGACGGGCGCATGGAAGAAAGCAAACGCCTGTTCCCGATGTGACGCATGAAATAATGTTCCAGGTGGCGCCATGCTCCCTGGTTTTTCGGCTCTTCCTGACACCAGAGCACCTCACCTGCTTTGGGATAGCGTGCGAGTTCGGCCTTGAATTCTTCGTGCGGAAAGGGATAGAGCTGGTTGATTCTCACGATGGCCATGTCCATGATCTTCTTTTCATGCCGCGCATGATAAAGATCGTAATAGACCTTCCCTGCGCAGAAGATGATGCGCCTTACTTTTTGCGCTTCGATGGATTGATCGGTTTCTCCCGTCACCGGGTTGTATTTTCCTTCCGCCAGTTCTTCGAGACTGGACACGGAATCCTTGTGCCTCAGCAGGCTTTTAGGCGTGAAAATTATCAGCGGTTTTCTGTAAGGTCTCAGCATCTGGCGGCGCAGCAGATGGAACATCTGGCCAGGGGTGGAGGGCACGCATACCTGGATATTGTAGTCGGCGCAAAGCTGCAGATACCGTTCGAGCCGCCCCGAGGAATGTTCTGGACCCTGGCCTTCGTGGCCGTGCGGCAGCATCATGACAAGTCCGCACAATCTGCCCCATTTGGCCTCACCCGACGCGATGAACTGGTCGATGACGACCTGGGCGCCGTTGGCGAAATCGCCGAACTGGGCTTCCCATATCACGAGTTCATTCGGCTCAGCAGTCGCATAGCCATATTCGAAACCGAGCACCGCTTCTTCGGACAAGACCGAATCGACAGCCGCAAAATCGGACTGACCTTCCTGGATGTGCTGGAGCGGAATATAGATGCCCTCGTCCCATTTTTCGCGGTTCTGGTCGTGCAGCACGACATGTCTGTGGAAGAATGTACCTCGGCCGACATCCTGTCCTGAAATCCTGACGGGGTATCCCGCAGCAAGGAGAGAAGCATAGGCAAGATTCTCAGCCATGCCCCAATCGAGTGGAATTTTTCCTTCTCCCATCTCGCGCCGGTCGGCAATGATCTTCTCCACTCTCGAATGCAGCCTGAAATTGTCCGGAATAGTGGTCAGTCTGATCGAAAGGCGCTTCAGCTCTTCGATCTCCATCCCGGTCTCATCGTTCTCATTCCATTTCGTGTTCCTGAATATCGACCAGTCCGACAAATGCGGATTCCTCACCCCCTTCAGGAAGGTGGCATTGGGATGCACGCCGTTATCCATGGCCGTCTTGAAAGCATCGACCATCCTGTCGGCTTCTTCTTTCTCGACGATGCCAAGCGCCTCGAGCTTCTCTGCATAAAGCTTGCGCGTGCCCGGGTGCGCATTGACGATCTTGTACATGAGCGGCTGGGTCACGAGTGGCTCGTCCTGCTCGTTGTGCCCATGGCGCCTGAAGCAGACCATGTCGATGATCACGTCCTTCTTGAAGGCATTCCTGAAATCGAGCGCAATTTCGGCCACCATGAGAAGCGCTTCGGGATCGTCGCCGTTGACGTGGAAGATCGGCGCCTCCACCATTTTCCCCACATCGCTGCAATAGATCGTCGAGCGAGCATCCCTCGGATCCGACGTCGTGAAGCCGATCTGGTTGTTGACGATGATATGAACCGTCCCCCCCGTGCCGTAGCCACGCGTCTTGGAAAGATTGAGCGTTTCCATGACCACGCCCTGCCCGGTGAAGGCTGCGTCCCCGTGTATGAGTATGGGTAGGACCTGACTTCCCTCGTAGTCGCCCAGCCTGTGCTGCCTCGCCCTCACCGAGCCTTCCACGACAGGATCGACGATTTCGAGGTGAGAGGGATTGAAGGCTAGCGTCACATGCATGGGGCCGCCAGATGTCACGATGTCTGAAGAAAATCCCAGGTGGTATTTGACATCGCCCGACGAAAGTTCGGCCGCTTCACGCCCTTCGAATTCGGAAAAAAGCTCGCCGGGCATTTTTCCCAGGGTGTTGACCAGCACGTTCAGCCTTCCCCTGTGCGCCATG
>JAJZPK010000120.1 GCA_021811205.1 Pseudomonadota bacterium | reverse complement strand
CAGACCTACGTCAGAATGACAACACGGCGCTCAGCCTGGAAGCATCCGAAGACTCGGTTGCCAGAGCGCATCAAAAGCCATGACCCTCCTGCGCCTTGTTGCGGCGTAGACTAACGTGAACGCAGTGAACGTTAAGTCCCATCGGGACGGCCGGAGGCAAAGTAGGTCACTGTTTGCGTGCTTTACAGACCTGCTTGAAGGAAGCGGGCGACGAACCGGCCCCAGCCAATTCCGGCAACCTCGTTTATGCTTCTCCGATCGCGAGCAGCGCCGAGGCGACCACCGCGAGCGCGATGCCCGCGATCTTGAATGGTCCGGGGATGTGGCCGGCGAGCGCCATCGCGATCATGGACGTGATCAGTGGCGAGGCTGCATTGGTGAGCGCGGAGACGACCATCGCTTTGCCGTCCCGCAGCGCGTAGACGATTGCGAGCGCTCCCACGGCATTGAGCAGTTGAATCCCCGCCGAGAGCGGCGGACCGCCTATCCCCCAGTTGATGGGTGCGCCCCAGTGCGTGCGAACAAGTGCGACGGGGACGAGGAGCAAGCCGCCCAACGTCATGTAGAAAAAGATGGCTCCGGTGCTCATCGAGGCATGGGCGATCTTGATGAAGTAGTTCTGCAGGCCCCACGACACCAGGATGACCAGCGAGAGGAAGAACCAGAGGCCGAAGTGCACCGTGCCGCCACCGGGCGTCCAGTCGTTGAGAAGGGGCAGGGCGGCCAGCGCCAGCACGATGCCGATCACTCCGATCCTGTCCGTGCGCTCCCGGAGAAATGCCGCGCTCAGCGCGATCGTGACCAGCGGCGAGAGCGAAATGATCGGAAAGATGAGGTAGGACGGTCCCATCGAAAGCGCCGGAAAGAGGATGATGACCCCGCCCGCGCCGGTGAGGCCGATTGTCAGGCCCAGTGCAAGGGATCGCGGATCGAACGGGATATTCCCGCCTTCGCGGCGCAAGACGAACGCCGCAGGCAGCAGCATGCAGACCGCCCAGACGGCGTATGTCAGCGTATCGGGGAACCCCCGCTGCGCGGGGATGGCGCTCAAGGCACCCCAGAGACCCCAGGCGACGGTGGTGATCAGCGCATAGCCGAGCCAGCGCCGGCTGCCGGACGACGACGGCATTCGCATTCCTCTTGTTGCTCCGGGGGGCCGACCCGCATGCCGCGGCCTCGTTCCCGAACGGCGATTCCCGGGATAGTATCGGACGATGCGGGATGGCCAAGCCGGCAATCAATCCTGCGTCGGGCTCAGGTCAGAAAATGGGGGCAGACTCGATTTTTACCCATACCCCAAGCATCTCTGCAATCGCCAGATTCATATCATGATGAACGTGAATCCTTCCAGTGGCAACAGTTAGCGTAAGACAGATTATGGCACGGAGCACCAGTTCTTCGAAATGGAAAGCTGACGTTTAGGGCCATGAACAGTTCAGGCTCGGGTTACTGGCGGATTTGCAGCCCGATATTTTCGAACTAGCCTACGGCAGCATCTCCGATTACCGGGCTTCAACCGTATCCGCAGTGTATGCAGATACTGGAAAGTTTCATCATATTAGTTTCCACGCGGCCCGGCATGCATACAAGCCAAAACAAAGCCAGAAAAAACATACCAGCCAAAATGATACGGGGGAACTTTGTCGGTCATAGGTGCTGCCTTTGATGCCTCCACCTAGGAAAACCGAACCTTTATACATGCTGCTAATGGCGTACACGACCATAAGTAGGCCTATGGATGCGATGAATCCGGCTTTAAATTTCTCCATGTTTCCCCCTTAATTTCCAAGGCAAGTGAGTCATGAACTTATGCTAAATGTGGGAGCTACTTTTGAAAAGCTTTACGGTCACCGTCATCCAGGACCTGAAGGTCAAGGGGTCCTCACTGGTGGTCAAGGTCGGCACCAAAGTGAAGAACATCAGGTTGGTCGAGGGCGACCACGACATCGACTGCAAGATAGAGGGCATCGGCGCGATGAAGCTCAAGTCCGAATTCGTCAAGAAGGCCTAGCCGCGCACGGCCGCCTAGTCGGTCATGGCTTTTTCGATGCGGCGGTCGGGGACGAGCCACATGAGCGCGACGAACAGGTAGAGGGACAGGGAAATCCAGGGCGAGACCAAGGCGAGCGGTATCGAGGCGAGGTAGATGAAGGGCGAGGATTTGCCCTTCAGGTCGCGTCCCACGGCCCTGGCGAGCAGGGAATCGTCGCCCTGGGCCGAGATGATGGACTGCTGCAGTATCCAGTAGGCGATCGCGGCCATCAGGAGGATCATGCCGTAGAGCCCGGTGGGCAAGGGGGCGAAATGGTTTTCTCCCATCCAGGCGGTGGAGACCGGGAAGAGGGAGAGCCAGAAGAGGAGATGCAGGTTCGCCCAGAGGATGCCGCCGCTCACGCTTTCCGTCGTCTGGAGCATGTGATGATGGTTGCTCCAGTAGATGCCGATGTAGAGGAAGCTCAGCACGTAACTCATGAAGGCGGGCAGCAGCGGGGCGAGGTTTGACAGCGCGTCGCCATGGGGCGCCTTGAGCTCCAGCACCATGATCGTGATGATGATGGCGAGCACCCCGTCGCTGAACGCTTCGAGGCGGCTCGTCTTCATGGCGCGATGTCTGTTCATGATCTGCCCATTGTGCCAGAAATCCGGCCTGCGGCCTCACTCTGCCGGCTTCATTTTTGACTTCTGTTTCCAGAGCACGGCAAGCGCCCAGGCGAGTGCCGAGAACACCACGATCCCGCCCAGGGCGTGGGCCGCCTCCCCCCATTTCTGCGCATTGCCGAGCTGCCCCAGTGCGGTGAGGAGATAGATCCAGTCGTGCGGGCCGTCTTCCCCGGTATGGCCGCCGAGCAGGATCAGCTGCGGGTGCAGGGAATCGTAGATGTAGGGAGACAGGTCGAGCAGGCTGGCGCCGCCCCACCACATGCCGAGGGCGGCCCCGAAATTGTCCCGGTTCTTCAGGAAAAAGGCGGCGCCTATCCCGAAAGGAAGAAGAAGCTGGAAGAGGCTGCCGCCCAGTATGTGCATGAATTCGCCGAAGGGCATGAAGAACACGTGGCCCGCCTCGTGTATCGGCAGAAGGACGAGATGCATGAAGGAGGCCCCCATTTCCCCGTCCCGGTAGTCGTAGGCAAACAGAACCCAGCTCCAGGAGGCGAGCAGAACGAATGCGGCAATGCGCCCGTAGAAGCTCGCCCTGCCGAGATCGTCCAATGGTGCGAGCAGTGCGCTTTCGGGCGCCTTTTCGATGCGCGGTGCGGACGGCGTCGCGTATTTGAAGAAATAGATCCCGCAGCAAGGGCAGGACGCGGTCTCAGGCAAAGGCTGCGGCAGCCGATGTCCGCATTTGGGGCATTGCGAGTAGGTGCGCTGCATGGGCATGAGGGCTCGGCTTCCGGCGCGTGCTGTTTTGAGAATGCTACTCCGGCCGCATGGCCATGCCAACCGTTACCCTGCGGGAATTCCGTGGGAATTTCCTGCAATGGCGAACCGCGCTATCCCTGAGCCGGAGATAGCCGGGCCAATCGAAGGGAAAAACATGTACCGCTTGCGCTGCATGCTCCTGACGTAAAAGGAGCACGCCGAGCTACTTGTCCTTGGGCGGTCTGACGATGCTGATGACGTTCGCTTTCGGCTTTTCGCCGTCCACGAAATAGGGCCTGGATTGCTCGAATTCGAGCGCTTGTGCGAGTTCCCTTTCGCGCTCCGAGATCAGCGCGAAGCAGTCCCTGATGTCGAGGATGGTTTCCTCGGAAAGCGGATTGGGGCGGCCGCTGCGAGGGGTCACGTCCTTGACGACGTTCCCAAGCGTTCTGCGCATCAGGCGCAATATGCGCTGCTCCTTGCTCAATTCTTCCTTGTCCATGGGTAGTCCCTCGCGTGCAATGGTCCACTTTACATCAAAAGAGATGGACTTCGAAACCCCGTTATAATCTTCTCATGAAAACGATCATGCTTCACCCGGGTTCTCCAGAGAAGCCGGCTTACGGGAAGGAATGCAACGGCTGCGGCGCATGCTGCGCCATCGAACCCTGTCCGGTCGCGCATCTCTTCCTCCTGCAGTTCAGGGGAAGGTGCAGGGCGCTTGTCTGGGACGAAAGCGCGATGCGGTATCTTTGCGGGATGGTGGTCTCCCCTGACAGATATTCCTTTCTTGTACACGAAAGATGGAGCAGGCAGGTCGGCAGGCGGCTCGCCAGGCGGATTTCATGCGGATCGGGATGCGATTCGACGGCGGAGGTGGAATGAAGAAGTGGAAGAATCATCTTGCCGAGTTCTTGATTTTTTTTCTCGTGCTTTTCGGAATCAGGGCCTGGCAGCAGCGCGATGTGCCGGAAGGACTGGTTCTGCATGGGAATCTTCTCGACGGCGCGCCCTACGTCAGGCCGAGGGAACCCGTCCTCGTGCAGTTCTGGGGAACCTGGTGCCCGATCTGCAGAACGGAAGAGTCTTCCATCGAAGCGCTCTCGAAAAAATACGGCGTGGTCACGGTCGCTCTGAAGAGCGGGAGCGACAGGGAAGTCATGAATTACATGAAAAGCCGCGGCCTGGATTTCAAGGTCGTGAACGACCCCGACGGACTGATCTCATCCAAATGGGGCGTGCATGCCGTGCCCGCGTCTTTCATTCTGGACGGATCGGGCAGAGTCAGGTTCGTCGAATTCGGCTACACGTCTGAATCGGGCCTGAAAGCACGGCTCTGGCTGGCTAAGCTCTTTTCCTGAAAAGGCTACTGGAGGCTTTCCGGCTTCGGTTCCTGGACGAGCACCCATGGCTTGACGACGACGGCCCAGACCTCGGCCTTCGATTCGTGCCAGATTCTCGCTTCCTCGTCAGTGGTCTTGCCCATTTTTCCGTCCAGTATCCACTTTTCGACCTTTTCTTTCTCGTCCATCGAGACGGAAAGGGCGGCTTCGACAAGGTCCAGGCCTGGCCTGACTGACACCACGCATCCGGACGCGAAATGGCGCTGGAGTTCGTGCCAGCCTATCAGGGAGGTGTCCAGATTCAGTTTCTCTTTGAGCAAGTCATCCATGTTCATTCCAGTGGGACATATTTCACTTCTATCACTTCGAGCTCTTCCCGCCCTCCGGGCGCGTCCAGGTTCACGATGTCGCCTTCCCTCGCCTTCATGAGCGCCCGTGCGATCGGCGATATCCAGCTCACATGTCCCCTGGCCGTGTCGATCTCGTCGATGCCGACTATGCTCACCGTGAATGTCTTGCCCGCGCTGCTCGCGACGGTGACCGTCGCGCCGAAAAAGACCTGGTCCGACTCTCGCCCTTCAGGATCGACGATTTCAGCGATTTCCAGCCTTTTGGTCAAAAAGCGGATGCGCTTGTCGATTTCCCTGAGCCGCTTCTTTCCGTAAATGTAGTCTGCGTTCTCCGACCTGTCTCCGTTCGATGCGGCCCAGGAGACCGTCCTGACGATTTCCGGCCTTTCCCTGTCGATGAGCTCCATGAGCTCCGCCTTCAGCCTGGCATGGCCGCCAGGGGTGATGTAGTTCTTGGCGCCCTTGGGCAGATGGGATTCGGAATCGGCAAGTTCCTCCGCCTCCTCCTCGCTTTCCCTGACGAATGCCTTGTTCATCCGCGCATTGTACCTGAATTGGGCAATCCGGTCAGGTGCGGTATAATCGTTGAAAATTCAGGGAATTTATGGATATCCGAACCCTTTTCGCTGCGACTGCAGTCGCCGACCTGGCTTTCGCCCTGGGGATCTTCCTTTACGTGAAGGGGCAGCATTCCGTCCATCATTCCATAGAAATATGGGGGAGGACGCGCCTTCTGGGGGGGCTGGGCGCCATTCTGCTTGCGATGAGAGGAATTCTCCTTTCGGCGCCTCTGGTCGTGGTCGTCTCGAATGCGCTGATTTTCACGGCCATCCTCTTTTCCGTCGTTGCATTCAAGACCTGCCTTGACAGGCCTGCGCTGAAGGTGCCTTCCGGCGGCATCGTTTTCATCGGCTTCGCTCTCCTTTGGGTCCTCCTTTTGGACATTCCGGAGCACATCAGGATCGTGATTTTTTCGGTTTTTCTGTCCTCCGCCCTGGCAGTCATTTCGAAGGATCTTGCCATCGGGTGGAGGGGGAATTCAATATTGCAGAAATTCCTGGCTTCCTTCACATGCATTTTCGCATTGGCCACCATCAGCAGAGGAATAGACGCCTTCCTGAACCCTTCCGATGTGCTCTTTTCGCACGGCCCTTTCCAGGTGGCGGGGATATTCATGGGATTCGTGGAAACCATATCCACATCCTTCGGTTTTCTGCTTCTCGCCAAGGAAAGGACGGACAGGGAACTCGAGCTTCAGGCAGGAACAGATCATCTGACCGGATTGCCGAACAGGCGGGCCTTCTATTCGACAGCCGAGAAGCTTTTTTCGCTCGAAAAAAGGACAGGCCAGCCCATTTCTCTTCTCCTCCTCGACATCGACCATTTCAAGAGAACCAACGACAGCTTCGGGCACGACATGGGGGACAAGGCGCTTCAGGTTTTCGCCGACATACTCAGGTCGACGACGAGGCAGTGCGACTTCCTGGTGAGGCTGGGCGGAGAGGAATTCGGGGTGCTGATGCCGGACACTTCGCCCGAAGCGGCCTTAGATGCGTCGGAGAGGATAAGGGCCGCCGTCGAGAAACAGGAAATGGCGCTGGTCAGCCTGACCGTCAGCATCGGCGTTTACGGCGAAAAAGACACTTCCTCAGACCTGGACCTGTATTTCAGAAAGGCCGATGCCGCGCTCTACAGGGCAAAAGAAAACGGAAGGAACAGGGTGGAGATGGAAGCGGCTTGACGCGCTTTGCAATGAACTCAAATAAGAGTAATCTTGCTTGAGTTATCGTGCAGGGGGAATGCATGGCGAAGAGGAAACTGCATGGCCATCCCGTCCTCATCCTCGGAGCGGGAAGAGGGGGCTCGGCACTGCTCGAGATGTTCCTCGAGGACGAGCTCGTCGATGTGCTCGCCATAGCCGATTCCAATCCTGCGGCGCCGGGGGTACGTCTTGCGCAAGAACGCGGCATTCCGGTTTATTTCGATCCCAGGGAAGCGGTTCTCGCCTCGAGAGATTATCCCGACTGCATCGTCTACAATCTGACCCACGACGATTCGATTGACGGAATCGTTGGCGAGGTGTTCGGCCAGAACAAGGTGACGAGCGGCGCTGAAGCCAAGCTGTTCTGGCAGATGGTCACCAGACTCAAACGGATCAAGGATGAACTCGAAAAGAGCCAGAATCAGCTCGAAGCCATCATCCATCATGCGATGGACGCCATCATCACAATAGACGAGTCGGCGAAAATGCTGGCCTTCAATCCCGCAGCCGAAAAGATCTTCGGCTATTGCAACAAGGAAGTGCTTGGAGAGAAGGTAAACATGCTGATGCCTGAGCCATTTTATGGCGAACACGACTCCTATCTGGAAAGCTATCGCGAGACTGGAAAAGGCGGGATAGTCGGCATGGCAGGCAGGGAAGTCGTCGGGTTGAAGAAGGACGGAAGCTGCTTTCCGGCCGAGCTTTCGGTATCCGAAATGGTGCTGAGCGGGAAGCGCTATTTCGTGGGAATCGTCAGGGATTTGACCGAACGGAAGGCGGCCGAGGAAAAGATCAAGCACTTGGCCCATCATGACCATTTGACCGACCTGCCTAACAGGGTGCTGTTCATGGACAGGCTGGACCAGGCGATTTCGCTCGCCAAGCGGTCGTCCGCGAAGATCGCCTTGCTTT
>JAJZPK010000119.1 GCA_021811205.1 Pseudomonadota bacterium | reverse complement strand
GTCATGTGAACAAGCTAATGGGCACTGGAAAATTTCATTAAACCTGCTAAAATCGCAGAGTCGGTCATAAAAAGCTGAGAAGCTGGGCCGCCAATGATATTTCGTATCAACTTAAACTAGGGATAACATAATGAATCGCTCGCTCCTCCTCGCCGCTCTGCTCGGCCTCGCTCTGACTGCTTGTGGCGAAAAGCCCGCCGCAGTTCCCAATGAAGTTTCGCCCGCTGCGCCTACCGTTGACGCCAACGCACCTGCAGCACCTGCAGCTCCCGCTGCTCCTGCAGCCAGCGATGCATCTGCTGCTGCACCTGCAGCACCTGCTGCAAGCGACGCTGCTCCCGCAGCCAAGTAAGCTCAAGGGCTGTAAAAAAGCCGGCTTCGGCCGGCTTTTTTCATTCCATCACCTGGCGCCAGCCGAATCCTTCCTTCTGGCAAGCGATTCCTATCCATTCTTCACTGCAGTTCATCGCTCTGGCCAGAGCGCTTTTTGCAAGAGCAGGCGTGTTGTTCTTCTGGCTGAGGTGGGCTGCGATGACATGCTGCAATCTGCCTTGATCTATCCTTGAGAGCAGCGCGGCTGCGGACTCATTCTCGAGATGACCGAATCGCCCGGAGATTCTCTGGACGAGTTTGGGGGGGTAGCTGCTGTTTGCCAGCATTTCGGCATCGTGGTTGCATTCCAGAACCAAGGCGTGGCATCCGCTCAGGGTGGCCTCGATGTGCGGTGTGGACGAGCCCGTATCGGTGAGTACGCCGATACGAGCGGACCCATTGCCGAAAACGAATTGCACCGGTTCGCGTGCATCGTGCGGAACGGGATAGGGTTCCACTTCAATGTTTCCGATGGAGAATCGCTGGTAGCCTTCGATCATGCCGATATTCAGCTCAGCGTAGGCTGTCTTGTGCGCCTTGAGGGTGCCGTGGGTCAGCCAGATGGGCAAGCCGTATTTCCTGGCAAAGCGAAATACGCCGCTCGCATGGTCCTCGTGCTCGTGCGTGACGAGAATGGCCGAAAGGTCTTCGGGGGCGAGTGAGAGACGCGAAAGCCTAGAGACCGTATCCTTCAGTCCAAGCCCACAGTCCAGCATGATGCGCGTTGTCCCGGACTCGACGACCAGTGCATTGCCTTCGCTGCCGCTGGCCAGCGATGCGAAGCGCATGGTTTACTTGAGCTGTTCGTAAATCAGCTGCAGTATCTTCGCCGAGGTTTCGGTGTGTACATGGAAGCCGTCCACATCGAGCACTGAAACGATGCTCCCGTTGCCTGATGGGCCGACCTGGATCTGGAATTTCTGAGGTTCGGCCGGCTTCTTTTCTTTCCAGAATTCGAGGTTCGACAGAAATCCTTCATCCGCCTTCTTTGCTTCCGGATCGGCATAACTCACGAAATAAGTGCCTTTGGCCCTGTTCTGGTCGTCTACGGAGAAACCGATCTTGTCCAGAGCAAGGCCGACGCGTCGCCATGCGCGATCGACAGGGAGGTCCAGCGTGATGTCGTTGTTCTCTTCGGAGAGTTTAGCGTGCGTAGGTTCGAAGGGCTCCAATGCTGCTTGGTCGGACTGGCCGGGCGTCGCCTGGAGGGGGGGGGCAGACTGATGTCCGCCCGCCGGCGCCTGCGGGACGACATAGCGGTCGCTCTGGGCGGGATGGGTGAGGTCGGGCGGTACTTCGAGCTGAGCACCGGGCTTCGCGGCACTGTAGTCGGTCTTGTGCGTGAAAGGCAGGTGACTGCAGCCCGTGAGCAAACATGCCGAGGCGATCATGACGTGCAAGCGGTGTTTTTTCATAATTCCGTTCCGAATCATACGGTTCATAAGTTGACCCCGGCGCTTCTCATCGCGGCGAGTACTGTTTCGTGGTAGCAAGGCTGCAGTTCAGTCAGAGGCAGCCTCAGGGTGGGACCGATCAGTCCCATTTTTGATACGGCCCATTTTACAGGAATAGGATTGGCTTCGACGAACAGCTTGCGGTGCAGCGGCAGCAGCTTTTCATTGATGGCGCGGGCATGCCGAACTTCTCCGGCAAATGCAGCTTCGCACAATTCATGCATCAGCCTGGGTGCCACGTTGGCCGTGACGGAGATGGTTCCCTTCCCGCCGAGCAGCATCAGGGCAAGGGCGCTCGCATCATCTCCGCTGTAGATTGCAAAATCTTCGGGGGCATGCTTGATGAGGTCGGAGCCGCGCTCGATGTTTCCCGTTGCATCCTTGATGCCGACGATGTTTCGAATTTCGGCAAGCCTCAGCACGATTTCGTTGGACATGTCGGCAACCGTCCTGCCTGGCACGTTGTAGAGGATCATCGGAATGTCGACGGCTTCCGCGATCGCTTTGAAATGCAGATAAAGACCTTCCTGGGTGGGTTTGTTGTAGTAAGGGACGACGGACAGGGTGGCGTCGGCTCCTGCTTCCTTTGCGAACCGGGAAAGCTCGATTGCTTCCTTAGTCGAGTTTGCGCCCGTGCCTGCAATCACCGGGATTCTGCCTGCGGCATGCTCGACGACGGTTGCGATCAGGCGGCGATGTTCCTCGAAGTCCACGGTAGGGGATTCGCCTGTCGTGCCGACGACGACAATCCCGTCGGTGCGTTCGTTGACATGAAAATCTACGAGCGATCTGAGCCCGGCAAAATCGAGGGACCCATCGTTCTGCATGGGCGTGACTATCGCGACCAGACTGCCTTTAAGCATATTCAAGCGGTTGATGAAAATTGATTATTCTACCCGATTATCGCGGGGGCCGTAATCTTTTTCCTGTTGCTGCAGCATCCACATGTGGGCGTACGCGCCATTGGCATCGAGCAATTCACGGTGCGTTCCCCGTTCGATGATTCGCCCCTTTTCCATGACGAGGATCTGGTCCGAATCGACTATGGTGGACAGCCTGTGCGCGATGACGAGGGTGGTCCTGTTCCTGGCAATTCTCTTGAGCTCGTGCTGGATGGCTTTTTCAGACTTCGAGTCTAGCGCGGATGTCGCCTCGTCGAAGATCAGGAGGGCAGGATTCTTCAGGATCGTCCTGGCGATGGCGACGCGCTGCTTTTCTCCTCCGGAGAGCTTGAGTCCCCGTTCACCGACCAGCGTTTCGTAGCCTTGCGGCAAAGACGAGATGAAGTCATGAATGTGGGCCATTTTTGCGGCCTCGATGACTTCGTCCCTGCTTGCCGAAAGGCGTCCGTAGGCGATGTTGTAATAGATGCTGTCGTTGAACAGCACGGTGTCTTGGGGCACGATGCCGATGGCGGCGCGCAGCGACCGCTGCGTGACTTCCCGGATATCCTGCCCGCCAATCAGGATCTTGCCCCGATCGGTCTCGTAAAACCTGAACAGGAGCCTGGAAAGCGTCGATTTTCCGGATCCGCTATGCCCGACCACGGCGACCGTCTTGCCGGGCGGTATTTCGAAATCGATGTCGTGAAGAATCTGCCTGTCGCGTCCATAGCCGAAATCGACATGCTCGAAGCGCACCGATGCATCGCCCTGGACAAGATCCTTGGCGCCTTCCCTGTCCCTGATCTCGGGGAACTGATCCATCAGGCCGAACATTCTTTCCATGTCGGCGAGCGAATGCCTGATTTCCCTGTACACGAAGCCCAGGAAATTGAGCGGCATGTAGAGCTGGAGCATGTAGGCGTTCACCAGGACGAGATCGCCGATCGTCATTTTTTTATCGACCACGCCCTTTGCTGCCAGCCACATGAGTATCGTGATGCCGATTGCGATGATCGCGCTTTGCCCGGCATTGAGCCAGGCGAGCGAAGTCTGGTTGCGCACCGCTGCTTTTTCCCAGGCCTCCAGGCTTTCATCGTAGCGCTCTGCCTCGAACGATTCGTTGGAGAAATATTTCACCGTTTCGTAATTGAGCAGGCTGTCGATGGCGCGGGTATTGGCCTTCGAATCCATGTCGTTCATTGTCCTGCGGAAAATCATGCGCCATTCCGTGATGGCAAGCGTGAAGCCGATGTAGACGATCAGCGTGATGGAGATGATGATCGCGAACCATGCGTCGTATTTCGAGAGCAGGATGATCGCGACGAGCAGTATCTCGACCAGGGTCGGGATGATGTTGAACAGCATGAAATTGAGCAGGAAACTGATTCCCTTCGTTCCGCGCTCGATGTCTCGCGACATGCCGCCAGTCTGGCGTTCCAGATGGAAGCGCAGGCCGAGCGAATGCAGATGGAGGAAAACCCTGAGCGCGACGCGACGGATCGCGCGCTGGGTGACCTTGGCGAAAACGGCATCGCGCAATTCCCCGAAAAGCGTGTTGAAGAATCTCAGTATGCCGTAAGCGACAAGCATGACCACGGGAAAGAAAACGATTTTTCCGTCCATCGCGTCGACCACGTGCTTGAACACGATGGGAACGGTGACGCCTGCCGCCTTGGCAAGGACCAGGCAAACCATCGCGAGCAGCACTCTTCCTCTGAATTCCATGAGATAGGGGATCAGGGTCCTGACGGTTTTCCAGTCACCTGAATTCATGTTCCCTTCCGTAGCCGGCCATGCCGGTCATGAATCTGACGAGGCCATAACTCAGCCATGTCTTGAAGCGGGTGGAGAGCGGCTGCTTGGCCCAGCTGTCCGGATACAGTCTGTTCGAATCCTGCTCGATTGCGGCGAACAGGTCTTTCCGCAGCTGTTTTGCAAAGGTCTCGTCACGGATGAAAACGTTCGCTTCCCTGGCGAGAAGCAGGCTGAAGGGATCGATGTTGGACGAACCCACCGTGGTCCACGAGTTGTCGATCACCGCAACCTTGGCGTGCAGAAGGCTCTTGTGATATTCGTAGATTTCGATGCCTGAATCGAGAAAGTTTCCGTAAAGCGCTCTTGTTGCGTAGTGTAGCAGCAAGTATTCGACTCTTCCCTGCAGGAGCAGCACCACCCTGACGCCGCGCGAAGCTGCATCGACCAGCGCGTGCCGGAAGCTTAGCCCCGGGAAGAAATAGGCGTTGGCGATGACGACCTCTTCCCTTGCCGACTGGATCGCGCGCAGGTAGGCGAGTTCGATGTCGCGGCGATGGCGCAGGTTGTCGCGCACCAGGAAGGCGGCGAACTGGGTGCCGGGCCTGTCATGGTTTTTCGGAAAACTGCCTGCTTCCTTCCACGGTCTCTGGAAATGCATCCAGGCGCGCATGATCCAGAGATTCCTGACCGAATGATGGATTTCCGAGACCAGAGGGCCTGCGACCTCCACCGCATAGTCGAAGCGCGGCGGTATGCTTTCCCCCTTGATCGGTATGCCGGGGATGTTCCTGTCGTCGATGATGTTGATGCCGCCCACAAAGGCAAGATTTGCATCGATTACGGCAAGCTTCCTGTGCAGGCGTCTCAATCGGCTGCGCCTCAGGGTCCAGGGAGAGGTCCTCTGCCCGAAGAAAAGCACGTTCACGCCGTCCCGCTCGAGTTGTTCCACGAAGGGCTCCGGGAGCTTTCTCGACCCGAAACCATCGATCATCAGATGCACCATCACCCCTCTTTGCGCAGCCCTGGAAAGTGCTGCTCCTATCCGGATGCCAGCCTTGTCGTGCTCGAAAATATAGGTTTCCAGAAAAATTTCGTGGCTTGCCTTCTCGATTGCCGCTTCCAGAACGGGGAAGTATTCGTCTCCGTTCCTCAACAGCCTGATGGCGTTTCCTGAAAGGAAGCGCTCCTTCATTTGAGGACGAGGGTGGTCGAGAGCGGCGCATGGTCGGAGATCTTCGACCATGGGCGCCCCTGGTGAACTGCGGCTTCACGGATGTTGAAGCCCCTCACGTAAATCCTGTCGAGACGGAAAAGCGGGACGGAGGAAGGAAAGGTCTTGGCCACCTTGCCTTGTGTCGTCTCGAAGACTTCATTCAGCATCCGGCCGTCCACCGTTATTTTTTCCGCGCGGCAGGACCAGTCATTGAAGTCGCCAGCCACGATGAGCGGCGCCTGCTGGGGGACGAGTTCCTCGATCTTCTTCTGGAGCGCGGCAACCTGCTTTCGCCTTACCCTGGAAGAGAGGCCCATGTGGATGCAGATGCAGTGCAGCGGGCTTTCCCAGCCTGGAATTTCGATTTCGCAGTGGAGCAGTCCGCGGCTTTCGAATCGGTGGCCGGAAATGTCGTAATTGTCCCATTTCAGGATGGGAAAACGGCTCAGGATCGCATTGCCGTGATGCCCTTCCTCATAGACGGCGTTCTTGCCATAGGCAAACTCGGGCCACATTGATTCGGCCAGGAATTCGTACTGGGGGGCCGTCGGCCAGTTCTCGTGAGTGAGCGCATGCTCTTGGTGAGATCCGAGAACTTCCTGGAGAAATAAAAGGTCGGCGCCCATGCCATGAAGGCTTTCGCGCAATTCGTGCACCATCAGGCGCCTGTTGAAATGGGAAAATCCCTTGTGGATGTTGTATGTTGCGATGCGCAGCGTTTTCGCCATTTCAGGAGACTTCGAGCATGCGCGACAAGGCCAGCCTCGCGAGCTCGGCCTCATTTTGCGGCACCGTGATGCGATTGACCACATGTCCTGCAACGAGATTATCCAGCGTCCATGCAAGATGCTGAGGATCGATCCTGGCCATGGTCGAGCACATGCACACGGTAGGCGACATGAACTGAACGGTTTTTGCCTGGGAAGCGAATTCATTCGCCAGCCGCTCGACCAGATTGAGTTCCGTTCCGACCAGCCAGTGCGTGCCTTCGGGAGCCTCATGAATGGTCTTGATGATGGTCTCGGTCGACCCGACGTAATCGGAAAGGCTGCATACGTCGAAATTGCACTCGGGGTGGGAAATCACGATGCCGTCCGGGTGCCTGTTCCTGAAGCGCTCGATATGCTGCGGCTGGAACATTTGATGCACCGAGCAATGGCCCTTCCAGAGAATCATTCTGGCCGCCTTGATGGCTTCGATGCTGTGTCCGCCCATGGGCTGATCGTAATCCCACACCAGCATCTCTTCCAGCGGTATGCCCATTTTGTGGGCGGACCATCTCCCGAGATGCTGATCAGGGAAGAACAGCACCTTTTCCCGCCTGGAGAATGACCAGTGGAGGATTTTCCCGGCATTGCTGGAAGTGCAGACGATGCCGCCGTGCTCGCCGCAGAACGCCTTCAGATCGGCTGCCGAATTGATGTAGGTCACAGGGGTAACGACCTCATCCGGATCGAAGACAGTCGAGAGCTCATGCCACGCACGCTCGACCTTGGCCAGGTTCGCCATGTCGGCCATGGAGCAGCCGGCCGACAGATCGGGCAGGATCGAGATCTGCTCGGTTCCTGTCAGTATGTCGGCCACTTCGGCCATGAAATGCACACCACAGAAAACGATGTATTTCGCTTCCGACTGCGCGGCCAGACGGGAGAGTTTGAGTGAGTCTCCGGTCAGGTCCGCATGGCGATAGACGTCTTCACGCTGGTAATGGTGGCCGAGGATGACCAGATTCTTACCCAGTTCGGATTTTGCCTCAAGGATGCGCGCCTGGCATGCAGCATCGTCCAGGTTGCGGTAAGAATCAAAGGCAATCGCCATGTTTGCTCCATTCATTTGTTCAGCATCTCCGGCAATTTCATTATGGCTGATGCATTGCTCGAAGAGAAAACCTTGAGTGCGGCCTCCCTGTAGGGAAGCCAGATATAATTCAAATGCTCTCTCGGGGAAAGCCTGACGGGAACCCGTTCATTTACCGTGAAGCCGAAGACATGCTCGAGGTTGCGGGTGACGCCTGGGGCATAGCGATGCCGCCATTCAGGATAGATTTCATATTCGCTTTCCATCTGCCAATCGCGGAGCTTCCCTTCTTGGATCCCCGTTTCTTCAT
>JAJZPK010000118.1 GCA_021811205.1 Pseudomonadota bacterium | reverse complement strand
CCCCCAGAACGACCGGAACATCCGGGAAAGCCTCCCTGCAGCGTTGGGAATAGACCAGGACGCAGCGGTCGGGGCGCTTGTCCGGAAGTCCGTCCGGAGTATAGGCATCGTTGGAGCGCACGCGCCTGTCGGAAGTGTAGCGGTTCACCATGGAATCCATGTTGCCGCCGGTGACGCCGAAAAAGAGATTGGGTTTGCCCAGCCCCCTGAAATCCGCAGCGCTCGCCCAGTCGGGCTGGGCGATGATCCCCACCCTGAATCCCTGCGCCTCCAGTAGGCGCCCAATCAGGGCCATGCCGAAACTGGGATGGTCGATATAGGCATCCCCGGTCACCAGAATGACATCGCAGGAATCCCAGCCGAGGGCATCCATCTCCTCTTTCGATGCAGGAAGATGGGAGGCGATGCCGAAGCGCTTCGCCCAGAAGGGCCTGTAGGAAAAAATGTCGGGGGCTTTTTGCATGAGCCCTATTTTACTAGAGTTGCAGCTTCACGCCTGCTCAAATATTTCCACGGAAGCGGAATGAGGCCCGGCACTTTTTTCCTGTATTCGGCATACCCTGCTCCGAAACGCTCGACCAGCATGTTCTCCTCATGCCTGGAACCGAGGAAGAGATAAAGCGTCGCCATGATGCTCGTGGCAAGCCGGCCGGAATTCATGTCGAAAGACCAGATCAACACCAGGGCGAAGCAGTACCAGGGATGGCGCACGAACCTGTGGAACGGGGAAATCGCGAAGCGCGTCTCGCTTTCCGGCCTCAGTCCCAGGAATGCTCCCATGTCGTAATATCTGAGCGACAAAAGAAAACCTGTCATGGCAAGCCCCTGAAGCAGCCACGCAACATACCTCCATCCTCCATCGAATTCCCAGATGACGGGCCAGGAGCGACCCCAAAGCAGCCAGATTGCCGGAAGCAGCAGTATGATGGCCAGGATGTTGTAGGCAAGCCTGTAGGGAAACTCTGGCCAGCGCGCATGAACCCTGGTTTTCACGCTGGAGGATGCCAGGGCCGAATGCAGGGCGAAATAGACGGCCCAATAGGCCAAAATGGCCTTCATAGCCTGAACAGGGACGCGAAAACGATTTCCAGCAGGCCCAAAGAGAGATTGAATGCGATCAATTTTCTGATGGAGGCAAGCGCATCCCCCCCATTTTTCCAGTCTTCTTCGGCAACGGCATGCTTCAGCCTGGAAAAAGGAGCAAAATAGAGGTACAAATAAACGAGCATCATGACGATGCCGGTGCCGAACATTGCGTGGATGCTCCATGGAATCGCGCGAAATCCGCCGAGCAGCATAACCATGAAAAGGCCGCTTCCCAGCAGCAGTGCAATTGCACTCCATACCCAGGGAAAGAAGCGCCGGAAAACACCGGCCCAAAGAAGAAGCCTCTGGGGAGGAGGAAGCAGTTCGGCAGCGACGGGGCGCAAGGCCATGTAGGCGAAAAACATGCCGCCGACCCAGAGAACCGCGCCGAAAAGGTGCAGCAAGATTGCGATAACCATGAGTTTCCTGATCAGAATGTAATATCGATTTCGGCGGCAGAGATTGTTCTGAACGTTCTCAGCGCACTATTCCTCGTCTACTCGGGAACACGCCGATATTCAGGCCGTTGAACCGTCAGGCGCCGCGCACCAGCAGCACCGGCACTTTCGAAATACGCACGATGCCTTCCGCTACGCTGCCCATGAGGAGGTGGCTCAGCCCTGTCCTACCGTGCGTTCCCGCAACGATGAGGTCCGCGCCCCAGACGCCCGCATCCTGAACGATGACTTCACTGATGCCCTGTCCCACCTGCTCGGTTTCCAGGAGCTTGGTTTGCGCATCCGGGAAAAGCGCCTTTGCCTTTTCCAGCACGGCATGCCCCGCTTCGATCTGCGTCTTTTCCACCCCGAGCATGTCGCCGTACTCGGACCCTGCAATGATCGCCGCTTCGTCTATCACGTAAACCACGCGCAGCTCGGCCTTTTGGTCCCTGGCGAGCCCCATCGCCTGATCGAGCGCGGCGTTGGACGTTTTGCTGCCGTCCACGGGCACCAGTATGCGTTTGTACATGAGCGCTCCCATTCTCTTCGATTCGATGTTATAAAGATTACTTCATTCCTCGGAAATCGGGTAGAAAAATGTTCAGAAAATTCATATATACTTCTTGATTCTCCTTGCAAAGACGAATCCCCATGGCGCCCGAAGAAATCCAGCCCAACATGAAAGATACGGCAAGACTCTGGTTTGCTGCATTTCTGGCCGGCATATTGGGCGCAATGGCAATGTATCTTTTCCATACCCTGATCGACGGCATGGAATGGTTCCTGACCCGGCATACGGGAAGCCTGGTTCAGGATGCGCTTGCCCTGCCGGTGTGGATCAGAATCCTCGTTCCGACCGCCGGAGGCATTCTTGCCGGACTCGTCCTCCATTTCGGAAGAAGCTGGGCGTCCGCCCCCCACATCGATTACATCGATGCAGCACGCGAAGGCAAAATCGAACTCAACGATCGCACCAATGCGGTTCGAACGCTTTCATCACTGTTCTCCGTCGGATCGGGGGCCGCGATCGGTCGCGAAGGACCGATGGTGCAGCTCTCTGCCTGGTTCGCATCCTGGCTCGCAAAGATATTTCCCGTGCCGGAAAATCAACGCAATGCCATCCTGGTATGCGGCATCGCAGCAGGCATCGGCGCCGCCTACCATGCGCCGGTTGCCGGGGTCGTTTTCGTGCTCGAACTGGCATTGGGGTTCTTTGCGCGCCACACGGTCGCACCAGTCCTGATATCCGCCGTGACTTCCAGCGCACTGATCTTCTGGATGGTCGAGCCCAGTCCGCTTTACACCATGCCCCCGGTCCCCCCCCTGCCCGTCACGCCCCAAAGCCTCCTTATCGCTCTCGCTGCAGGAATTGCATCGGGAGTGCTCGGCTTGGGCCTGCTCAAGTTCATCGAAAAATCGAAAGCAGCTTTCGCCCAGATCAAACCGCTCTGGATTCGCCTGGGATTGGGCGGCCTCATGGTCGGCCTGCTTTCCGCTCCGGTTCCGGAAGTGTGGGGGAATGGCTACGATGTCGTGTCGAAGGTGCTGAACGGCGGGCAGCCCTGGAACTGGGTCGCAGCCGTTCTGGTTGCAAAAGTCTTCGCAACGGTAGCGAGCACTTCCTCCGGAGCCATCGGCGGCATATTCACGCCGACCCTCTTCGTCGGCGCGACGAGCGGCTACCTGCTCGGATCAATGGCCGGAACCGATCCGGTCATGATGGCGATCATATGCATGGCCGCAGTTCTTTCCGCGGTCACGCATGCGCCGCTGATGGCCATCGTCATGGTGCTGGAAATGACCAACCAGTTCCATCTCGTTTTGCCGGTGATGCTCGCCTGTGGCGCCTCCTATGCGGTGAGCACGCAATTCGGTGCGAAACCGCTCTACGGCAACCCGATCGAGCATCATGCATAAGGAAGCCCTGAACAAGTCCCGCGTGGCCGTGACGGTCGGCTTTGCGGGATGAGACTCGCGAAGCAAGACGCAGCGAATGGTCATTCCCTTCGCTTGCCCGAGACAAGGAGGATCGCCCGCAAAGCCCCGTCCCTCAAGGGTTGCGGAAAAATCGAGCGCTCGCTTTGTCGCCCTCCTGGGCATTGTAGACCCGGCTACAACCTGCGTCGTGCTCCGCGCGATCATCTCGATTTCCCGGCAACACGGCTCATGTGCGACTTGTTCAGGGCTTCCCTAAAGTCTGAACTCCTCCACATCTTCGAGAAGCAAATTCCCGTCGATTTCATACTTGTCGAGCAGATTTCTGCCGATTCGGAGCCAGTGTTCACTCCCTTTATCAGCAGCCTCAATAATGGGATTGATATCCCCTGAAGCACACCATGCTCGATAAGCTTCGGCCGCGAGCGGGAAAAGCTCGCGCCGCATGCCGGACAGGTTCTCGAAATGGAAATGCAGGGAGCATTCCTCATTCCTTTCGATCAGCGCGGGCAAAGTGGACAAACAGTCGGCGAGAAGGTCACGCACTGCGCGAACGATCACCTCGGTCTTGATTGAGGCCGCATCCGATACCATAGCCTCCCACCCCCTCCCCAGCATCTCGCCCGCCATCCCTTCGCCCAGCTCATGAAGAATGACAGCTTCGCATTCCCTTTCTGTAGCGGCTTCAAGGGCTGCATCGGGATCGGATGTGCCATGGCAATGTGCAGCATCCCCACGTTTTTTCCAGAGCCCTTCCCAAACCATCCGCCTTACCGCATCCCTGCGCAGGAAAATGGTTTCATTCTGAAAAGCAGCGGGAGGCGCGATGAGATCCCTTGCGTACTCACAGTCTGAAATCAGAATGGTGTAGCCTCCCCGCACCTCTTTTCTCGACAGCCTGCCGAGAAAGAAATGCGGTTTCCCGAAACGCCCGTAGCCCGCGCTGTAAACATAGCCTTCTGGAACGATGAGGCGATTGACGGCCATGCTGTCGAACGGATCTATTTCCCCGCCGATGCGCAAAGGGGCATAGGGGAGATCCTCGAGTTCGCCCCAGAGTTTCTCGCGCTCGACAAGCCAGGTCCCCACCTCGCTTTTCGGCAGGCTGGCCGAGTAGGGAATTCCATTTTCCCAGCGGTAGTACTGCTGCATTTCAAGGAGATAGGCGCACATCGTCATGCTTCGCGCATGGCGTGCATCCGTGATGTGGCAATTATGCTGAACGGTATCTACCAGCGCGTGAAAATCCCTCATTCGATATCTCCGCATTCATATCTGAATTATTAGCACGAAAGGACCGCAAACGAAAGCCTGAAAATATGATATTTTAGAGCGTCCAGCACAAAGGTTCCGGAGAAGAAAATGCAGCTGATCACCGCAGAAGAAGCACGAAAACTTGTCGAATTGGGCCAGGAATGGCGAAAAAACAACCTTGTCGACATCCTCGAGAAAACCATGAACGACATCGGCCGGGCCTCTCTGGTCGGAAAAAAAGCCATCACCATAGAAAGCATCTCCAACCAGGTGAATCTCTCCGCATTCCAGGATGAGCTGACGAGACTCGGTTTCACTGTCAAAGTTCTGAGTTACCCCTGGCCGCCCAGGTGCATCGAAATCTCCTGGTGAAATACTTCACCCCGGGACGATTTCCGGAAAACCTGCCGTGTTCCGCCCGACTCCCTTCCCCATTTCACGGCGCTGGCGCCATCCCTGCCAAATAGCGGAAAATCGATTAAATGAACAAGGCATTCGTCAAGGAAGACGAGGAAGGGGATGATTCCGGGGAATCCCCCTCCCCTCTGCCTGCCGGGGCGAAGAACTACATCACCCCGCGGGGGCATTCCCGCCTCAAAACCGAGCTCATGGATCTCATCGACAGGGAGCGCCCCGCAGTCGTAAAGACCGTCTCCTGGGCAGCCTCCAACGGCGACCGATCGGAAAATGCCGACTACATTTATGGCAAGAAGCGTCTCCGGGAAATAGACCGCCGCATCCGCTTCCTCACCAAGCGATTGGAAATAAGCGAAATTGTGGAGCCTGCAGGCCGTCACTCCGATCAGGTTTTTTTCGGCGCCACAGTCACCGTCCTGAATGGCAGGGGAGAGCAATTCACGATAAGCATCGTGGGTATCGACGAAATCGATACGACGAAGGGAAGGGTGAGCTGGATATCGCCCATCGCCCGATCCCTGATGAAAGCGAGAGAAGGGGATAGGGTAACCCTGGACACCCCGGGAGGACTGGAAGAGCTGGAGGTGCTCGAAATCCGTTACCTGCCGCTCGATTGACTTTCGATGCCCATGCCGCAGGAATCAGATGTAAAATCCCGAACAGCACTTTTTCCAGCACCACCATGAGACTTCTTCGCTACGGCCAGAAATGCCGGGAAAAACCCGGTCTGCTCGACGAGGCAGGCAAAATCCGCGACCTGTCCGGCCTGCTGGACGACATCACGCCGAGGATATTGGCGCCCGAAGCGCTCGAAGTCCTGAAGGCAATCAATCCGAAGCTTCTTCCTCTGGTCGAAAACAATCCCCGATTCGGCGTTCCATGGACCGGGATTTCCAAATATGTCGCGGTCGGCCTCAACTACCGTGACCATGCGCTGGAGGCTGGCATGCAGGTTCCGTTGGAGCCCACCCTGTTCCCCAAGTGGCTCAGCTGCCTCTCCGGCCCCAACGACGACATCGTGCAGCCGCAGGGCTCCACCAAGCTCGACTGGGAAGTGGAACTGGGCATCGTTATCGGCAGCCGGGCTCGCAACGTTGCAGAAAATGAGGCGCTGAATTTCGTTGCGGGATATTGCCTTGCCAACGACGTTTCCGAGCGCGCCTTTCAACTCGACCGTAGCGGTGGGCAATGGGGGAAGGGCAAGGGATTCGACACGTTCGGACCGGTAGGCCCCTACCTGGTGACGGCGGACGAGGTGGACGACCCGCAGAATCTCGATATGTGGCTGGCTGTGAACGGCGAGCGCAAGCAATCCGGAAACACCTCGAACATGATCTTCTCGTGCAGCCATCTCGTGAGCTACTGCAGCCGCGTGATGACGCTGGAGCCCGGAGATCTCATCATTACCGGAACCCCGCCGGGAGTCGGCATGGGACTCAGGCCGCCGCAGTATCTTCAGCCGGGGGATATTGTCGAACTGGAAATTTCCAAACTCGGACGTCAGCGGCAAAGAGTGACCGGAATCCCCTGAAAGTTTACTGAATCACTTGGTCTTTAGGCAAAAAAGACTATAATGATTCTCGAATATTGAGCGGAGGAAGTGCCATGTCGGAGAAGCTTTTCGAGGCAGCGAAGTCGGGAAACATTTCATTGGTGAAGTCGCTTCTGGGAAACGGGGCGGAGGTCGATGCAGCGGACGAGCGGGGCTGGACTGCCCTTTTCATGGCCTGCCACAATCCCGAGATCGACAGGGGATTTCCGGAAGTCGTCGAGACGCTGATTAAGGCGGGGGCGGATTTCGAGAAACCGATAGGCTACGGTATCAGGCCCCTGATGCTTGCGGCGGGCTACGGGGAAGCAGGCGTGGTGGAAGTACTGTTGAATGCCGGGGCGCAGGTACGCGCCAGGAACGAGGGCGGCAGAACTGCCCTGCAGATGGCGACAGACAAGAACTATATCGACGTCATCAACCTGCTCTGGGAAGCCGAGATGCTGTCCGGGGAAGTCGGAAGCTGCGGCTCCACCCCCTCTTCCGCCGCCAAGGTGGTGACCTTCGCGAAACTCGAGAAACGCTGAAGACGAATCGAAGAGACGATCAGTTCTCTCCCCGATGCACATCGCGAGCAGCCAGCATGGCGAGCAGGCGCTCTTCCTTTTCCTCGTCGAAACCGCAGCGTGAAACACGCCTTGCTGAATTTTCAAAGGTCCCGAAGAGCATGTCCCATATCGGTATGCCGTAGTTCTTCGAATGCTTTTCAAACTCGTGATGGACCCTGTGCATCTCGGGACGGACAACAAGATAACCCAGCCAGACGGGAGTCCTGACATTGGTATGCTCCCACGTGTCGAAAAGCCCGACCCAAAACAGGCACCAGCCTGAAGCCACAGGCCCGAGCCCGAGCAGGGCATAGGCGACCAGGCTGATGATGAATGCGTTGGACACAAAATCGGCAGGATGGGCGTAAAAAGTCGTCAGCACCTCGATTCGGGCGGGGCTGTGATGTATCTGGTGAAAAACACGCCAGAGCAAGCCGCTCGCATGACGCATCCTGTGCCACCAGTAGACCAGGAAAGTCACGCAATAGTACCCGAGCAGACCAGAAAGCGGCGCCGGCAATGTGGCCAAACGGCGGCTTGCAGCGGGAAAGAGTTTCA
>JAJZPK010000117.1 GCA_021811205.1 Pseudomonadota bacterium | reverse complement strand
TCCTTGAACCAATAGTTGGCATAGAGGCTGCTGACCATTTTCCGCTGTTGAGCCTGTTCCGGACGCGAACGGACCTGATGCGGCAGGAAGGCGGCCGACTTGAACCTCGGGTTCAGGATGCCCGGTCTTGACGGCATGTGCGGGGGACCCTTTAAACCGCTTTCTTCGACGAAAGCAGTTCCGATTGCGCGCAGTAGAAATTGCTCCTTGCGCGCTTCTTGTGGTAATGCCCATCCATGTCCATTTCCCATGCCTGGACATTGTCCTTGAGGTAGGGCTTGAGCCCTTCCTGGATCACCCTTCTCTTCAGTTTCGGATCCAGAACGGGGAAGCAGACTTCTATCCTTCTGAAGAAATTCCTGTCCATCCAGTCCGCGCTGGAAAGATAAACGTTCTGCGCCCCCCTGAAATAGAAGATCCTGCTGTGCTCGAGGAAGCGGCCGATGATGGAACGCACCTTGATGTTCTCGGACAGCCCCGGGATGCCGGGCCTCAGGGCGCAAACGCCGCGCACGATGAGATTGATTTTGACCCCTGATTGGGAAGCGTCGTAGAGCGACTGGATGATCTCGGGTTCAAGGAGCGCATTCATTTTCGCCGTGATGCCCGAAGGAAGCCCTGCCTGCGCGTTCTTGGCTTCCTGCTGGATCGCCTGGAGGATCTGCGCGTGCAGGGTGAACGGCGACTGCCAGAGGTGCTTCAGCTTTCCTGCGCGCCCCAGCCCGGTCAGCTGCATGAACACGTCGTTGACGTCAGAGCAGACTTCCTCCCTGCAGGTAAACAGGCCGAAATCGGTATAGAGCCTGGCCGTCCTGGGATGGTAGTTTCCCGTGCCGAGATGCACGTAGCGCTTGAGCTTGTCGCCTTCCTTTCTCACCACCATGGACATCTTGGCATGCGTCTTGTGCCCGACCACCCCGTAGACAACATGGGCGCCGGCCTCTTCCAGCCTTCCCGCCCAGTTGATGTTCGCTTCCTCGTCGAAGCGCGCGAGGAGCTCGACCACGACAGTGACTTCCTTCCCCTGCTGTGCCGCGCTGATCAGCGCTTCCATGATGGCCGAATCCGTACCGGTCCTGTAAACGGTCTGCTTGATGGCGATGACCTTTGGATCGCTTGCCGCCTCCTGGATGAACCTGATCACGGGCTGGAAGGATTCGAAGGGATGGTGGAGCAGGATGTCCCCGCGCCTGATCATCTGGAAAATGCTGATCCCCTTCTTCTGCAGGATGGCCGGCATCCCGGGAATGAACTGGGAAAACTTGAGATCCGATCTGTCCACCTTGTCCGGGATCGTCATCAGGCGCGCCAGATTGACCGGTCCGTGGACGCGGTAAAGATCGTCCTGGGTCAGGTTGAACTGCTGGAGCAGGAATGCGACCATGGCATCCGAGCAATTGTCCGCAACTTCCAGCCTCACCGCATTGCCGAAATGCCTTTGCGGCAATTCCCCCTGCAGCGCTATCCTGAGATTCTTGACCTCCTCCTCGTCGACGAAGAGATCCGAATTCCTCGTCACCCTGAACTGCGAGCATTGCAGCACGTTCATGCCGACGAAAAGCTCGTCCACATGGGCGTGCAGGATCGAGGAAAGGAAGACGAAATCGTGCTCTCTCTCGCACAATTCCTTTGGCAGTGCGATCACCCTGGGCAATATCCTCGGGGCCTGGACGATGGCCGCCCCTGAATTCCTGCCGAAAGCATCGCGCCCTTCGAGTTCTACCGCGAAATTGAGGCTCTTGTTCAACACCCTGGGAAAGGGATGAGAAGGGTCGAGTCCGATGGGCGTCAGCACGGGCATCAGTTCCCTGAAGAAGAATGCCTTGATCCATTCGCGCTGCGCATCGTTCCAGGCGCTGCGCTTCAGGAAGCGGATCCCCTGCTCTTCGAGCATGGGCAATATGCTTTCGTTGAGCAGCTGGTACTGCCTTGCGACAAGCTCGTGCGACCTTTCCGAGACGAGCTTGAAGACATGCCTGGGATTCATCCCGTCCGGACCGCTCGTAGGGGAATCGAGGTTGATCTGCTCCTTGAGCCCCGCGACGCGAATTTCGAAATACTCGTCCAGATTGCTGCTGACGATGCACAGGTATTTCAGCCGCTCAAGCAGAGGATGATTGGAATCCTCGGCCTGGGCCAGAACGCGCCTGTTGAACTCGAGCATGCCGAGTTCGCGGTTCAGGTAGTGCTCTGCGAGGGGCAGCTTTTTCGTCATGCCTTGGGCGGAACGTACCCCGATGCTGCGTCAGCGCCCTCGCCGAAGAAATGTTTCTCCATCTGCTCGGCGAGATATTTCCTCGCCTGCGGATCCGCCAGACTGAGACGGTTCTCGTTGATCAGCATGGTCTGGTGCTTGAGCCATTGCCCCCACGCTTCCTTCGAAACATGCTCCTGTATGCGCTTTCCGAGTTCCCCCGGATAGGGCGGGAAATCCAGCCCTTCGGCGAGCTTTCCAAGCTTGATGCAGTTCACCATTCTAGACATGGCTCGAGTTTACCTTAAAAAATGAACAGGAATTATGACAGCTTCAGGCGATGCCAGAGGGTCTTCACTGCCTGCGACTGGTTGAGCGTGTAGAAGTGCAGGCCAGGCGCACCGTTGTCGAGAAGATTCTGGCAGAGTTTTTCGACGACATCCAGCCCGAAGGCGCGGATGGAATCGAC
This sequence comes from Pseudomonadota bacterium, assembly GCA_021811205.1. The sequence goes on along the minus strand of JAJZPK010000117.1, from coordinate 5,144 downwards.
GTCGTCCCGATAGGATTCGAGCTTCTTCCTGATCCAGCGCGGAATCTCTGCGCCGCACGCATCCGAAAACCGGGCGAGCTGGGAAAAATTGTAGATCGGCATGATGCCCGGCATGATCGGAATCAACACCCCGAGCTTTTCGCATTCTTCCACGAAATTGTAGTAGGCATCGGCATTGTAGAAATACTGCGTGATCGCAGAATCAGCACCAGCCTCGACCTTCCTTTTGAAGTTCGCCAGGTCTTCCATCGCGGAATGCGCCTGGGGATGGAACTCGGGATAGGCGGCCACCTCGATGTGGAAATGGCTTCCCGTCCGCTGCCTGATGAACTCGACGAGCTCGTTGGCATAGCGGAATTCCCCTGCGGAAGCGGTCCCCGAAGGCAGATCCCCCCTGAGGGCGACGAGGTGCTTCACGCCGTTTTCGATATACCTGTCCAGGATGGCCGAAATGCTTTCCCTGGTCGAGCCGATGCAGGAAAGATGCGGGGCTGCGACATGGCCTTCCGCCTGGATCTCGAGCACGGTCTCGAGCGTCCGGTCACGCGTCGAGCCGCCCGCGCCGAAAGTGACGGAAAAGAACCTGGGATTAAGCTTCGCGAGTTCACCACGCACGCTCCTGAGTTTTTCCATCCCCTCAGGCGTCTGGGGAGGGAAAAACTCGAAGCTGAAGATGCGATCTTCGAACATCAATAGCGGTAATGCGCTGGCTTGTAGGGACCGCTCTTGTCCACGCCGAGGTAGCTTGCCTGCTTTTCGGTGAGCGTGGTGAGCTGCGCGCCGATCTTGCCCAGATGCAGCCTCGCCACCTTCTCGTCGAGGTGCTTGGGCAGCACGTAAACGTCGACCGGATACTTGCCCGGGTTGTTCCACAGTTCGATCTGCGCCATCACCTGATTGGTGAAGGAAGCGGACATCACGAAGCTCGGGTGCCCGGTCGCGCATCCGAGATTCACCAGCCTGCCTTCGGCCAGCACGGTGATCTTCTTTCCGTCCGGGAAGATCACATGGTCGACCTGGGGCTTGATGTTTTCCCACGTGTATTTCCTCAACGACGCGATGTCGATCTCGGAGTCGAAGTGGCCGATGTTGCAGACGATGGCTTCGTCCTGCATCTTCAGCATGTGATCATGGGTGATGACGTCGATGTTGCCCGTCGATGTCACGAAGATGTTGCCCTTGTCGGCCGCATAATCCATGCTCACGACGCGATAGCCTTCCATGGCGGCCTGCAGCGCGCAGATCGGGTCGATCTCGGTGACCCAGACGGTCGCGCCGAGTCCCCTGAATGCCTGGGCGCAGCCCTTGCCCACGTCGCCATAGCCGAGCACGACGCAGATCTTGCCTGCGATCATCACGTCGGTTGCGCGCTTGATGCCGTCAACCAGGGACTCCCTGCAGCCGTAAAGGTTGTCGAACTTGGATTTCGTGACCGAATCGTTGACGTTGAAGGCGGGGCATTTCAGTTCGCCCTTCTCCATCATCTCGTAAAGGCGGTGGACGCCTGTCGTGGTTTCCTCGGAAATGCCGCGCACATGCTCGAGCAGATGCGGATACTTGTCGTGCATCACCTGGGTGACGTCTCCGCCGTCGTCGAGGATCATGTTGGGAAGCCAGTTGTTCGGCCCGAAGATGGTCTGCTCGATGCACCACCAGAATTCTTCTTCGGTCTCCCCCTTCCATGCGAAGACGGGAATGCCTGCTGCGGCAATGGCTGCAGCGGCTTGGTCCTGGGTGGAAAAGATGTTGCAGGAACTCCAGCGCACTTCCGCGCCGAGGTCGACGAGCGTCTCGATCAGTACTGCGGTCTGGATGGTCATGTGCAGACAGCCGACGATGCGTGCGCCTGCGAGCGGCTTTTTGCCCTTGTATTCTTCCCTCAGGGCCATGAGACCGGGCATTTCGGTTTCGGCGATCCTGATTTCCTTGCGGCCCCATTCGGCCAGAGAGATGTCTGCTACCTTGTAATCCGCGAAGTCGCTTTTGATGACGGCACTCATTTCATTCTCCATTCATGTGTGATGAATGGGCGCCGTTGTTGCATTGAAACATCCTTATCCGAGCCTGGCCCGATTCAAAATCGGGTCGCAGCGCCCCTCGGAAAGGGTTCGAATCAGATTCCGGCGTCCGCCTTCAGCGCCTCCGCCTTGTCGGTCGCTTCCCAGGTGAATTCCGGCTCTTCCCTGCCGAAATGGCCGTAGGCTGCGGTCCTGGTGTAGATGGGACGCATCAGGTCGAGCGACTGGATGATGCCCTTGGGCCTCAGGTCGAAATGCGCCTCGACCAGCTTGGCGATCTTCGCATCGGGAATCTTGCCCGTGCCGAAGGTGTTCACCATCAGGCTGACCGGTTTCGCGATGCCGATCGCATAAGCGACCTGGACTTCGCATTTCGATGCGAGTCCTGCAGCCACGATGTTCTTTGCGACATGACGCATCGCATAGGCCGCGGAACGGTCGACCTTGGAAGGATCCTTGCCCGAAAATGCCCCGCCGCCGTGGCGGGCTGCACCGCCGTAAGTGTCGACGATGATCTTGCGTCCCGTGAGGCCGCAATCGCCCATCGGCCCGCCGATCACGAAGCGCCCTGTCGGGTTGATCAGAAAGCGCGTGTCTGCGTTCAGCATGTGCTTGGGCAATACGGGCTTGACGATCTCCTCGATGACCGCCTCCTCGAGCGCAGCCTGGGAAATGTCCGGATGATGCTGGGTGGACAACACGACGGTTTCGATGTGCTGCGGCCTGCCTTCAACGTAGCGTATGCTCACCTGGGATTTCGCGTCGGGCCGGAGCCAGGGAAGCCTTCCGTCCTTCCTGAGTTCGGACTGGCGCTCGACCAGCCTGTGCGCATAATAGATCGGCATAGGCATGAGCCCTGGCGTCTCGTCGCAGGCATAGCCGAACATGAGGCCCTGGTCTCCCGCGCCCATTTCGAGGTCGAGCCCCTGGCCTTCGTTGACGCCCTGGGCGATGTCCGGAGACTGCTTGTCGTAAGCGGTGAGAACGGCGCAGGTCTTGTAATCGAAGCCGATGTCCGAGCTGTCGTAGCCGATGCGCTTGATGGTGTCCCGGGCGATCTGGATGTAATCGACGACCGCATTGGTGGTGATCTCGCCTGCGAGCACGACGAGGCCGGTATTGACGAGCGTCTCTGCGGCTACCCGCGAATACCTGTCTTGGGTTAAGATAGCGTCCAGGATTGCATCTGAAATCTGATCGGCAACCTTGTCCGGGTGCCCTTCTGAAACCGATTCGGAAGTAAACAGAAACTCGTTCATGTATGGCCTTTATAGCATCGAATAATCCGAAAAATCATAGCAAAATACAGGCCGATTTCAAAGAAATATGTTAAAAGGCTTATTGCGTGCGCTCTCCGGATTGCCTCTTCCATTGATCCATTCGATCGGAAGCATTGTGGGCAGACTGGTCTATTTATCCTCCCCTTCCTATGCGTCGAGGCTCAGGGAAAATCTGAAAGCAAGCGGCTGCCATTCGAACGACGAGGGATTCGAAAAACTGCTTTCTGCATCGATCGAAGAATCGGGAAAGGCGCTCATCGAGCTTCTTCCGCTGTGGTTCGGGAAGGATGTCGAGAAGCGCGTGACCTGTTCCGACTGGGGCATAGTCGAGGAGGCAAAAGCGCAGGGGCGCGGCATCATCTTCCTCACTCCGCATCTCGGCTGCTTCGAGATTTCCGCGCTTTATTGCGCCAAGATCATGCCGATCACCGTCCTTTACAGGAAACCGAAGCTGAAATGGATCGAACCCTTGATGAACGAGGGAAGGAAAACCCTCCATCTCGCCCCGGCCGATCTTTCCGGCGTGAGGAAGCTCCTCAAGGCATTGAAGAAGGGGGAGGCGATCGGCCTGCTTCCGGACCAGGCGCCCGGAGCGGGCGAAGGGGAATGGGCGGATTTCTTCGGCCGTCCCGCCTATACCATGACGCTCGCAGGAAGGCTCCAGGAAACGGGGGCCGCCGTCATCATGGCCTTCGCCGAAAGGCTTCCGAAAGGGCAAGGCTACAGGCTTCACCTCAATGAAATAAAGGAAAAAATCACGCCATCGAACCTCAATCGTGCGATAGAGGATCTGGTGAGGACCTGTCCCGCCCAGTACCTCTGGAGCTACAACCGCTACAAGACCCCCAAAGGGGCAAAGGATCCTCGATGACCCGATTCGGGCTTTTCCTGATGTGGCTGATGCATTTCCTGCCCCTTCCCGTCCTCGCGCCCATCGGGCAGATGCTCGGCATGCTGCTCTATATTTTCGGGCGGGACAGAAGACGGGTCGCCCGGATCAACCTGAAACTCTGCTTTCCAAAGCTGAGCGACGACGAGCTCGAATACCTGGTGAAAAGGCATTTCATGGCGTTCGGCAGGAGCTTCCTCGAGCATTGCCTGTTGTGGTGGTCGTCCAAGGAAAGAATCAGGAAGCTCGTCAGGATCGAGGGAATCGAGCACTGGGAAAAAGTCGCTAACGGACCGGTGATCTGGTTTGCGCCTCATTTCGTCGGGCTCGACATGGGCGGGGTGAGAATAAGCTGCGACTATCCTGGCGTATCCGTCTACAGCCACCAGAAGAACAAGCAATTCGACGCCATGCTGCTCCACGGCAGGAACCGCTTCGGCACATCCACCCTCCTGTCCCGCCAACAGGGATTGCGCCCCGTGGTGAGGGCGATGAAGAAAAACCTGCCCTTCTATTATCTTCCTGACATGGATTTCGGCATCAAGGACGGCAGCTTCGTTCCCTTCTTCGGCGTGAAAGCGGCGACCGTGCACGGCATGTCCAGGCTCGCCTCGATGACTGATGCCGCAGTGGTTCCCTGCGTGACGAGGCAGCTTCCTGGCGGGCAGGGCTATGTCCTGAAATTCTATCCCGCATGGGAAAACTATCCGACCGAAGATTTGGAGGCCGACGCCAGAAGGATGAACGCATTCATCGAGGCGCGCGTGCTCGAGATGCCCGAGCAGTACTTCTGGCTGCACAAGCGCTTCAAGACGAGGCCTGAAGGGGAGACGAGCTTTTACGCCTGAATCGTGGTAGAATGCTCCCCCTCGGGCGATTAACTCAGCGGTAGAGTGCCACCTTCACACGGTGGAAGCCACTGGTTCGATCCCAGTATCGCCCACCAATTCGAACCCC
>JAJZPK010000116.1 GCA_021811205.1 Pseudomonadota bacterium | reverse complement strand
GACGTGAATCTCAAGATAAAGGGTCTGTCCTTGAGTCCAGCCCAGCCCTATCTGTCATCCTTCGCCAGGTTGACGATTGCAAGTGGCAAGCTGGGTGCGTCGGGTCATGCAACCTATGACGGGAAGGGGGCGAGATACGCTGGAAGCTTGTCCATAAACAATCTTCGCCTTCTGGAGAAAGGTAAGCGCGTATTCCTCTCATGGAAGTCGCTTTCAACCCGCAGCCTGAAAGTGGATAGATCGAAACTTGCCATTGCAGCGCTCGAAATCGATCGCCCCTATGCAAAACTCATCATCTCCAGAAACAGGTCGGTCAACCTTTCAAGGGTACTGAAAAAGCGTAAAGCGGCTTCGAAATCGGGAGCGAATTTTCCGATCGACATAGGCAGGATCCGGATCAGGCGAGGGGAAATGGATTATGCGGACCATTCGCTTGCCCTGCCTTTCGGAACAAGAATCCACAGACTGCACGGCTTCGTCAACGGCATTTCCTCATCTCCCGGAACCATCGGGCAGCTTCAGCTGAGAGGGCGCGTCAATACGTACGGATCGTTCGATGCTGCGGGACAGCTCAACCTGTTCGATCCGACTGCTTTGACGGACATCAAGGTGAAATTCAGGAACATCGAGATGGCACGCCTGACCCCGTATTCGGCGACTTTCGTCGGCAGGAAAATCACGTCCGGCAAGCTTTCGCTCGATCTCGACTACAAGATCAAGAACAGGCAATTGACCGGAGACAACCAGATCATCATGGACAATCTGACCCTGGGCGATCGCGTGAAAAGCAGGGAAGCCAAGGATCTGCCGCTCGATCTCGCCATTGCCGTTCTGCAGGATCAGGACGGGCGCATCGATCTCGGCTTGCCCGTATCAGGGAGCCTGGACAGCCCGCAATTCAGTTACGGCGGCATCATCTGGGAGGCCTTCCTCAAGGTGATCGGCAAGATCGTGACTTCTCCATTCAGGATGCTCTCCGCCCTCTTCGGCGGGACGCAGGAAAGGCTTGCCAATATCGCATTCGAACCGGGGAGCTCGGTGCTTCCGCCGCCGGAGCAGGAAAAGGTTGCCGATCTCGCGAAGGCGATGGCGAGCCGCCCCGGGCTCCTTCTGACGGTGCACGGTGTCTATTCTGATGCCGACAAGCTTGCGTTGCAGGATCTGGAGGCGCGCAGGGAGGTTGCGGCGATGCATGGTGGGGAACCCGGGCCGCTGGCCTTGAGTTTTCCCGGAACAAGGGAGGCCATCGAGAAGCTGTTTTCGAAAAAATTCGGCTCCGCCGAACTTGCTGCGATGAAGGCCGGATTTCGCAAGGCCAACCCTGGAAAGATGAAGGCCGGGCTGGTCGAGCGGATGGAGAATATCTTCAGGAAAAAGCGTTCGATCAGCGAGAAGGAAACAGCGGCAATGAAGGGTGCTGATTTTGACGAGATACTCTACAAACGGCTGCGTGATGCCGAAGTCGTTCCCGAATCGGCACTGATTGGGCTTGGCAAGGCAAGAGGCGAGGCAATCTATTCCATCCTGAGCGCATCAGGCGCCCCGCCTGACCGGGTCAGGCTGGCCTCTCCCGTGCATGTCGAAGGCGCGGGAGAAAACGTTCCGGCAAAACTCGAACTTGCCCCTGCAGTGAAATAGCGATTTTTGTGCACCGCAATGGTGCGTCAATGTGCAAATGGCATGCAAGAATGCAGTGCATCGCTTTCTATTTTGTGCATGATCAACAGGTTGTATTTTGGCACGGCTATTGCTTCATGAATTCCGTAATTTTTATTTCGAGGGATTCATGAGAAAACGCGTGCCGGAAAACCAGGCCAACGATATCGGCTATCTGTCCAAATTCATGAGCGGGCTGCACTGGGATCAGGAAAAGCTGCGCGAAATTCAGTCCGTCTACGACAATCTGACCCTGCTCGGGCAGCTGCTTTGCGCGGGAACGGACATCACCGGCATGCGCACCGATTTCAACAACCTGGCTGGCGTCCTGCTTGATCAGTTGGCGCGCGAATTGCGCAAGAAGGCCGTATCAAGCCTGAAATCGAATTCGCGCGTTGCAATCGACATTCTGATCAGGAATCTTTTCGAGCGCACGGCCGACATCGGCTTTCTCGCGACCGATGCCGATATCCGCGACTATGCCGAATCTTGCGAAAAGGATCCTTCCTGCGCGCGGGATTCGGCAAGAGTGGCAGCATTGAAAACACGGTTCAAGGAGTATGTGAAGAAGTATTCCGTCTATCACAACATCATACTGCTTTCACCGGAAGGAAAAGTGCTCGTTCAGCTCGATGGTGAAGGGGCCGGCAGGATTTCGTCCGACCCGCTGATCGAGGCATCCCTCACCACCGACCAGCTTTACGTGGAAACCTTCAGGCAGACCGATCTGCTTCCGGGGGAAGCTTCGCCGCTCATCTATTCTTACCGGGTAATGTCCGAAGACGGCAGCCATCCGGTCGGCGTGCTCTGCCTCTGCTTCCGTTTCCAGGACGAGTGCCAGCGCATTTTCAGGAGCCTGGTCAGCGAGGACGACTGGACAGTGGTCACCATCCTCGACGAGGAAGGACGCATCATCGCCAGCAGCGACATATACCAGTTTCCCGTCGGGGCCAAAGTGGAGCGTGCCCTAGGGGACGAATGCAAGATCGTGCGCTTCGCCGGTCGCGAATACCTTGCCACGACCCATGAAACCCATGGGTATCAGGGATACAAGGGGCCTGGATGGACAGGGCATGCGCTCGCTCCTCTGAACCATGCGTTTGACATGGCGCTTGCCCACGAGCTGGAACAGGTGCCGGAGAAGGTGCTCGAAGGGGTTCTGGAGACTGCGACCCTGTTTTCAAGCGAATTGCGCGACATTCCCGTTCGCGCAGCAAGCATCCAGAAAGAGCTCAATCGTGCGGTCTGGAACGGCAATGTCTGGCTTTCCAGGGACAATTACGCACTGAACGCCTCTTTTGCCAAGGTGTTGCTCTGGGAAATCGGCAGCACCGGAGTGCGGACAAGGAATGTGTTCAGCCAGTCCACAACCAATCTTTACGAGACCGTGGTTTCCTCGGTGCTCTACGATTGCTCTACGATGGCCGCGCTTGCGATGGACATCATGGACAGGAACCTGTACGAGCGCGCCAACGACTGCCGCTGGTGGGCGCTTACCAGCGCATTCGGCGAAGTGCTTGCGAATAGCCCTACGGACGGCAGGGCGCGGCTCACCGAAATCCTGAAGGGCATCAATGGGCTGTATACGGTCTATTCCAATCTGTTGATATTCGATTCGGCGGCGCGGATCATGGCCGTGTCCAATCCGGCCTACAACGACCTCGTCGGGCAGACGCTGCAGGCCGAATGGGTAAGACAGACGCTTGGGCTGCCCAACACCCAGAGCTATTGCGTTTCTTCTTTCGAGAATAGCCATCTCTACGGAAATCACCATACTTACATCTATTCGGCTGCGATCAGGGACAAAGGGGATTCCGTCGGCGGGGTGGCGATCGTGTTCGATTCGACGCCCCAGTTTGCAGCAATGCTTCAGGATGCGCTGCCCAGGAGAGAGGACGGCGCGATCGTCGAAGGCGCATTTGCCGTTTTTGCCGAGCGGGACGGACGCATCATCGCCAGCACCGACGACACGCTTGTTTCCGGGATGAGACTCGAGGTCGGGCGCGAATTCTTCAATCTCGATCAAGGGGAAGGCTGTTCAAACATCGTCCAGTACCGCAACCGTTATTATGCGGTAGGATCGCGCATGTCCTCCGGTTACAGGGAATACAAGAGCGCGGAGGATGCCTACAGGAATGAAGTCGTTGCGCTGGTTTTCGTGCCGCTTTCCGAGCGCATTCTCAGCCCCGAAGACAGGCGCTCGTTGCGCGCCATTGCGAAGGACAACTATTCGATGCGCCGTGCGGACGGCGAGGAGGCCGTCGAAATCGCGACCTTCTACATTGGCACAGGCTGGTACGGCCTGCGCTCCGATTGCGTGATCGAAGCCATAGACAGCGAGTTCATCACGCCCATTCCCGGGATGCCGGCGTGGATCAAGGGATGCATGCTTTACCAGGAGCAGGCCATCACCATTTTCGACCTTTCAGACTTTTTGCATGGCGCTGCGCCCTCTTCCTCGAAATCGAAGCAGATCGTGGTGATCAGGATGCCGGGGCAGCGGTCAAGCTTCGGCATCCTGGTGGATGAACTCGGGGACATACCCGAGATCGCCGCATCGCGCATCGAGCCTGTGCCGGCCATGATGTTCGGCTCGGGATCGCTGACGGAGAGCCTGGTAAAACCTCATGCGGATGATGCTGAAAAGCGCATCCTGATCATACTGTCCGCCGACAGCATCAGGCAGCGCCTGTCCAGCCTGAACGTCATGGGCGAATCTCAGCGGGTTCTGGTGGGGGAACTCGAGACGAGATGAACGCAGAGTCCGCGCATCGCAAACTCCTCGTCGGCGCTAACGACGAGGACGGGCTTCGAGGCAGTCTCTGAAATCCTTTGGGAATGGTCGCAATTGGCGCGTTTGTCGAGTGAAAAATCGAGAAAGGAGAGCGGCGTGACGATTTTTTCGCGGATCTCAGCGGCATGCTCGCCTATGCCGCCGGAAAATACGAGCGCGTCTATGCCGCCGGCTTTGGCCGCGAAAGAGCCGATCGCACCTCTGACCGAATTGCAGAAATAATCGATTGCGAAAGCGGCGTCAGGGCTTTCGCTTTCGATCAGATCCGCCATCTCCGAGCTTTCTCCGGATAATGCGAGCAGCCCCATTTCGTGGTAGACGGCATGTTCGAGCGATTTCCCGTCCATTCTTCTGGAGAGTTCGAGCATGACGCCGGGGTCAATGTCCCCGCTCCGGGTGCCCATGACGATGCCGCCCGCAGGGGTATAGGCCATCGTGGTGTCGACCGATTGCAGGTTTTTCATGAGGCAGAGGCTCGCCCCGCTTCCCAGATGGGCGGCGACGACATGTCCTTGCGCTTGATCGCCCAGGATTTCCGGGAGCCTGCTCGCGATGTGTGCATAATTCAGGCCGTGGAATCCGTATTTTTGCATGCCATATTTGCCCGGAATGGGAAGCCGTTTCGAAATTTCCGGCATGCGGGCGTGAAATGCCGTGTCGAAACAGGCTATTTGCGGTGCGCCGAAGCGAGCGCAGAGATCTATTCCTCTGAGGTTTCCCGGCAGATGGAGCGGCGCCAGAGGGATGAGGGACTCAAGCCTTTTTCGCTCTTTCTTGTCGATCCGCCTTGCCGCATCTGCGATGTTCCCGCCATGCACGATGCGGTGCCCGATCAGATCGGGATGCATGCCGTCGAGGTCGGATGCAAGTTTTTCGAATGCGGATTCATGGTCAGAGAGATGGCCGTACCTGAAATCGATCCGTTCGCTTCCCGAAAAAAAGCTCGCCTTCAGGGATGAGGAGCCGCTGTTGATCGTGAGGACGCTCAGGCCGGCCATGTCCATCCGTCTGCCTCGGGCAGATCGACGCCGTTTTCATATGCGTAGTTGCGGCACTCGATCCTGCGGTTGAGCATCCTTTCCTTGATATGCGCGCCCGCCACTTTCAAGGCGGGCACGCGGTCGATCACGTCGATCACCAGGCTGAACCGGTCGATCTGGTTCTGGATGGCCAGTTCCAGCGGCGTATTGATGCTGCCCTTTTCCTTGTAGCCGCGCACATGGAAATTCCGGTGATTGTTGCGGCGATAGGCGAGTCTGTGGATCAGCCAGGGGTAGCCGTGGAAATTGAACATGACGGGTTTGTCGAGGGTGAACAGGCTGTCGAAATCCCGGTCCGAGAGGCCGTGAGGATGCTCTGCCTCTGGGGTGAGCTTGTAGAGATCAACCACGTTGATGAAGCGGATCTTGAGATCAGGGAAATTCTCGCGCAGGAGCAGGGTGGCTGCGAGCGCTTCCTTCGTCGGGATGTCGCCCGCGCTCGCCATGACTACGTCGGGTTCGCACCCTTCGTCGTTGCTCGCCCATTCCCATATGCCTATGCCCTTGGTGCAATGCTTCATCGCGGCATCGATGTCCAGATATTGCAGGTGCTTCTGCTTGTCGCTGACGATGACATTGATGTAGTTCTCGCTCCTCAGGCAATGATCGGCCACGGAAAGCAGGCAGTTTGCATCGGGCGGAAGATAGATGCGCGTCACATCAGGGCTCTTGTTGACGACAAGATCGAGAAAACCGGGATCCTGGTGGGTGAACCCGTTGTGGTCCTGCCGCCATACGGTCGACGTGATCAGGAGATTCAGCGAGGAAACGGGGATGCGCCACGGCACCTCCTTGGCCATGGCGAGCCATTTTGCATGCTGATTGAACATCGAGTCGATGACGTGGACGAAGGCTTCGTAGGTGGAAAAGAAGCCGTGGCGCCCGGTCAGCAGATAGCCCTCCAGCCAGCCTTCCAGCGTATGCTCGGAAAGCATTTCCATGACTCTGCCTTCCGGGGAAAGTTCGCCCCCGTCGGCATCTTCGGGAAGAAAATCGGCCAGCCAGGTTTTCTTGCTGGCTTCGAAGATGGCATCCAGCCTGTTCGAGGTGGTTTCATCAGGGCCGAATACGCGGAAATGCCCCGGGTTGTCGAACATGATGTCCCTCAGGAAGCGGCCCAGCGGACGGGTGTTTTCGGCGCTGCCTGATCCGGGGGAGTTCACCTTCACTTCGTAACGCCTGAAATCGGGCAATCTGAGCGCTCTGCGCAGCAGTCCGCCGTTCGCGTGGGGGTTGGCGCTCATGCGGCGCTCACCCTTGGGGGCAAGCTGTTTCAATTCGGGGATCAGCCTGCCCTCGTCATCGAACAGCTCCTCCGGCCTGTAGCTTCTGAGCCAGGATTCGAGCTGGGCAAGATGCGCCGGATTGCCCATGTCAGGTATGGGCACCTGATGCGCGCGCCAGAACCCTTCCACCTTCTTGCCGTCGACTTCCTTTGGGCCTGTCCATCCCTTGGGGGAGCGCAGCACGATCATCGGCCAGCGCGGACGGGAAGGCGTGCCGGTTTCCCTCGCTTCCTGCTGGATGCGTCTGATCTCCAGTACGCAGGCTTCCATCGTTTCCGCCATCTTTTCGTGCATCTGTAGCGGGTCGCTACCTTCGACGAAATGGGGAGTCCAGCCATAGCCCCTGAAAAGATTTTCCAGTTCTTCGTGCGAGATGCGCGACAGGATGGTTGGATTGTTGATCTTGTAGCCGTTGAGGTGAAGGATGGGGAGGACTGCGCCGTCCCTGACTGGATTGAGAAACTTGTTGGAATGCCATGACGTCGCAAGCGGGCCCGTTTCGGATTCCCCGTCTCCGACCATGACCGTGACGATCAGGTCGGGATTGTCGTAGGCCGCACCGAAAGCATGGGAGATGCTGTAGCCGAGCTCTCCCCCTTCGTGGATGGAGCCAGGCGTCTCAGGGGTGCAGTGGCTGCCTATCCCGCCAGGGAAGGAGAATTCCTTGAAGAATTGACGCAATCCTTCGATATTCTCGCCCTTTTTCGGGTAGGTTTCGCTGTATGTGCCTTCGAGATAAATTGGGCCGAGCACGCCTGGCGCGCCGTGACCTGGACCTGCCATGAATATGGCGTTGAGATCATACTTGTTGATCAGGCGATTCATGTGGAGATAGGCAAAGGCGAGCCCAGGGCTCGACCCCCAGTGGCCGAGCAGGCGCTTCTTGATGTGTTCGAGCTTGAGCGGCTCTCTGAGCAGCGGATTGTCGCGCAGGTAGATCATGCCTGCCGCCAGATAGCTGCTGGCCCGCCAGAGCGCGTCGATGTTCCTGAATTCTTCTTGAGTCAGTGTAGCCATGATGTTCTCCCTTCAGAGTGCCGATGGGACG
>JAJZPK010000115.1 GCA_021811205.1 Pseudomonadota bacterium | reverse complement strand
GGGCTGCGCGAGGTGAGCAATCCTTCGGCGCTGTTTCTTTCGCAGCATGAAAAGGATGTGGCGGGCTCCTGCGTAATGGTGACCCAGGAAGGCACGAGGCCGCTGCTTGTCGAAATCCAGGCGCTCGTCGACGAGGCGCATGCACCCAACCCGAGGCGGCTTTGCGTGGGACTGGATCAGAACAGGCTGGCCATGCTGCTTGCAGTGCTGCATCGCCATGCGGGAATTGCCTGCTTCGATCAGGACGTATTCGTCAATGCAGTGGGGGGGGTCAGGATCATCGAACCCGCATCCGATCTTGCGGTGCTGCTTGCGATCGTGTCCAGCCTGAAGAACAGGGCATTGCCAAGAGAACTTGTGGTGTTCGGCGAAATCGGGCTGGCAGGAGAAATCCGCCCCGTTCAGCGCGGACAGGAACGCCTCAAGGAGGCGGCCAAACTCGGGTTCTCGCGCGCCATCATCCCCAGATCGAACAGGCCGAAGGGCGGAATAGCAGGCATGGAGATCGTCGCAGTCGATCGTCTGATCGATGCGATCGATTATTGCCGCTAGGGTGCGATAACCCGCCCTGGCTACCAGGGCGGACCTGAGGAAAACCCGAGCGTCTCGATCGCATCCACATAGAGCAGGAAGATGTTCACCAGGATCGAGACGCCTGCCGTGAGCTTCCATGCGGCAAGCCTGTTTCTGCTCGCAAGCGGGGTTCTCCTCGGTGGGGAAGTTCTCGCATTCTCGCCACGTTCGAGCTCGATCAGGAGTTCTTCAGGCATTTCGAATCGCCTGCCCGGATCTCGCGAGACCGACTTCATCAGGATGTTTTCGAACCAGACTGGGATGTCGGGCCGATACCTTGTCGGCAGGACAGGGTCGGGAAATGAAGGGAATTTTCCGTCTTCTATTTCTCCATACGGATATTTTCCTGTCAGAAGAAAATAGAGCGTGGCGCCCAGCGCATAGAGGTCGCTCTGGATGCCCGCTTCTTCGCCGGCAAAGAGTTCGGGCGCCCTGTAGTTAGGGTCGCCTGAAAATTCGACGCTTTCCATTGCCGGGGAAGAAGCAGATCCAAGATCCAGGATGCGCACTTTCCCGTCCTTTCCAAGATGCAGATTTTCCGGCCGGATGTCGCGGTGAACGATGTCGAGGCGATGGATCGCGCCCAATCCCTTCGCGATCTTCATGCCGATCTGGGCAACTTCGTTCACGCTGAAGTGATGTCCCTCATCAATCATTGCGGCCAGGGTCTTGCCTTCGTGCCAGGTCGAAAGGATGTAGAGGAAATGACGGTTTTCGGATGTAATGGACTGGGGAAGATGATTCGATACTACCCCTTTGCCGAGCCATTCCTCCATCATGAGGCTGTTTCTCGCCTGATCGTCCAGGACGAATTCCGGACTCAGCGTTTTGAGCACCAGGATGCGATCGCCCGATGCATCTTTCACCTTGTAGGCGAGCTTCTTTCCATATGCATGAAGCACATCGAGTACTTCGTAATCGTCCACTGTCTGCCCCTTGACGAGCCTGGGCGGGAGGGGAAGGCTGGATCCTTCGAGCAGCATGTCCCTGAGATGGCCTTCGGCCACTTCCTCGATTTTCAATACCTGGGCAGTGACATTGCCTTCGCTTCCCGCCTTCAGGGCTTCATCGATCATTATTTTTGCTGCTTCTTCCGGATCAGGATGCATCAATAACAGATCCTGCATCCTTTTTTGTCCTAGCACTTCCCATACGCCATCGGATGCGAGCAGGAATATGTCGCCTTGATTCAGCTCGCCTTCCGAATAATCGACAATGAGATGAAGATCCAGCCCTACGGCGCGTTTCAGCACATGATTTCCTGCGTCATCCCTGACATGGTCGCGGGTGAGGAGCTGGAGCTCCTTTCCTCTCAGCCTGTAGATCCTCGTGTCGCCGACATGGGCGATGGTATATCGGTTGCCGCGCAAAACGAGCAGACTGAGCGTGCTCGCCATGCTTGAAAATTCACGATGGGCGGCGCCCTGGGCGAGCAGCCATCTGTTTGCCGAGGCAAGAAGCTTGCCGAGGGCATGCGGAATACTCCAAGTCTCCGGCGTGTCGTAGTAATCGCTCAGCACGCTGAGCACGGAGTATTCCGCCGCTTCTCTTCCGCCTGCGTTACCGATGCCGTCAGCGATCGCAGCGACGATCCCTTTGCTGGCAAGAAGCGCCCCTTCGGGCGCTACGAGTCCGAAGAAATCCTCGTTCCTTTCCTTCACTCCAGCATCGCTGACTGCGCCGAATGAGATTTTCAGCGGCATAATTTTCCCCTTGTCGAAAATGACGAACTTTCTGTTCAAGTTTGACAAAGCAACTAGTGTGCCAATGAAATCTAATTGAATTAAAAGGGATTGTTGTGCGATGCGCGAATTTGATGCACCATTTCGGTGCTCTTTTTGGCAACAGGATTTCAGCGCATCGCAGAAGACGAACCGCGTGAACGTAAAGGCGAAAGTTGCTGAATCAGTGGGCAGGAGCAGTTTCGGCGATGACGTACCTGTCGCGCCCCGCATCCTTTCCAGTGTAGAGCGCGATGTCTGCGCGGTGCAACGCATGCTTGAACGATTCGTCTGCATCCACCAAAGCAATGCCTATTGTGGCCGTAGGCCTGAGCACTTCGCCTCCTGGTAGAGATACGGTCAGCGAATGGATCGAATCGAGCAGGCGTTGTCCCGCGACAATCGCGCCTTCTGCAGATGAAAGTTCGCTGAGCACGACGAATTCCTCACCGCCGTATCGGAAAATCTGATCTTCGCCGCGCAGCGTGTTTTTGAGGCATGCTGCCATTTCTTTCAGCACGATATCGCCCCCCGCATGCCCGTAGCGATCGTTGATTTCCTTGAACCTGTCGATGTCGATGATCATCACTGAGGGAATGGTTGACTGTCGCTGCGCGCGGCTCTTGATCAGGCTGAAGTTCAGCTCGAGGCGATGGCGCAGTGGGAGGCCAGTGAGCGGGTCGATTTGCGAATCGGACTGGACCACCATCGTCTTGAACTCGGAAAGATAGGAGACCAGAAGGGTCTGATTCGTTTCAAATGCGCCAAGATCCGATTCTTCTCCAGGAATGCCTTCGAGCACCTTGATGCAGATGTCGCGTATCGCATCGTGCATGGCCTTGTGGGCGATATCGAGAGCGACGGTTTTTTGGTTGTCCAGCGACTCGAACTGGGAACGGTTTTGGGAAAGCCATTTGCCGAAGCGGCAATAGGAATGAGCGGCTGCATCCAGTACGTCGTTGCCGGGGGAGATGCGCAGAACGGCGCAGCGCAGGACGCGCCTGGTCCATTCGAGATGCGCCTGCATGGCTGCATCGAGCTCAGTGGTGAAAACCTGGTGGTTCTCCATAGATGGGAAGTCCCAATTCTGCGATAGAACAATTCTGCTTATAATTTTCCGACGTGTAAATATCGGATTGCACGTGCATTGCATAGTGTGTCAAACTGTTCAGAAAAACAGGAGGGGGAAGTGGGGGATCTCGATCAAACAGGCTACGAGCAACTCGGACATCTGGTGCGCCAGCTTCACGGCACGCTGAAGGAATTGGGGTGCGAAGAAAGCATGCAGCAAATCGCCAGCGATTTGCCGGACACCCAGGACAGGCTCAATTATGTCGTCCAGTTGACTGAACAGGCTGCGCAGCGCGTGCTTGAATCCGTAGAAAAGGCGCTTCCCATCCAGAACGAACTCGAGGCTCAGGCTTCATCCCTTTCCATCGAGCTGAAAAATGCAAAGGATCCCGCGAGCCTTTCGGGCAAGGTTCAGGATTTTCTGGACAGCATCCCGAAATTCGCAAGCGAAACATCGTCGCATCTGACCGATATCCTGATGGCCCAGGATTTCCAGGATCTGACAGGTCAGGTGATCAAGAAGGTCACGCGGCTCGCCCAGGAAATGGAGCACCAACTCGTCAACATCCTGCTGATCAGCAGAGAGGATTCACGCAACGATGAAGGATTGATGAACGGTCCTGTGGTGAAAAGCGAAGGGCGAAACGACATCGTCACGAATCAGGTCGAGGTTGACGATCTGTTGAACAGCCTTGGTTTCTGAAGTTTTTTTCCCGTATTAAAAACGACACGCAAGCGTGTCCGCGGATTTTTGAAGCTGCCGGCGGCGTTCTCAAAATTTTCTTGAATAATGGCCAATCTGCTGTATTTCATCAACTATTTTGCGATTTTTGTTGACATTCGTATGGAAAACGGCAATATTGCTGAAAACCTTACGAAGGGGGCGAGATGAGCAGCAGGAACGTCGTGATCACTAGTGCGGGATTGAGGGCGCTTCAGGACCATGCCATGCCCAGGGTGGCGAATCAGGTCCTTTGGCATCTGGTCAACGAATTGCCCCCGAACGGCGAAATCGTCTCGAAAGCCGCGCTGGAGGAGAAGCTTTCGATCACGCGTCCCCAGCTCAGCAACACGATCAAGTATCTGTGCCAGGCTGGCTTTCTGGCGCGCGGCGCCCGACACGGGCTTTCCTATCATTACAAGCCCAATCCCGTCTTCTTCCGCATACTGGCCTAGGCGTCGGCAAGCACTTCGAAATCGCCGAGCGGGTATTCGGGCGCATCGGTTACTTCCATTTTGTCCACCCTGGACAAGGGCGGTCCGATTCTGGCCCAATCGAGCATGAGCTCGATGGCTTCGTGTGTGCCGCAAAGGAGCGCCTCGACGGTGCCGTCGCGCCTGTTCCTGACCCATCCGGAAAGGCCGATCCTGAAAGCTTCGTCCTGCATGGAACTTCGATAGTTCACGCCCTGGACCTTTCCGTATATCCTCGTCATTTTGGCTACCATGGCCTTTTATAACCGATTCGTTCGGATTCTTCAATTACACATGACGGATGCATGAAAATCTGCCTGATACGCCACGGCGAAACGAACTGGAATCTTGAGAAGCGTATCCAGGGACAGTTCGATGTGCCGCTCAATGCCAATGGAACAAGACAAGCGGTTTCCATGGCCGGCATGGCTTCCGCTCATGCATTTTCGGCGATATACAGCTCCGATCTCGCGCGCGCCATCGAGACTGCGAGAGTCCTTGCTAAGGGAAGGCATACCGACATCCGGATCATGCCTTCGCTTAGGGAGCGGCATTTCGGGATATTCCAGGGGCTCAAGGCCGAAGAGGGCAGGGCCATGCATCCTGAAGCCTACGGGAAATATATTGCGAGGGATGTCGAATACGATTTCGAAACCGGCGAGAGCCTTGATGCGTTCGATAAAAGAGTGGTGGAAGCCATGCTTGATTTGAGGCGAGTTCACGAGAAGGAGACGATCGCTGTTGTCACGCATGCAGGCGTTCTAGACATCGTCTACAGGCGGGCGACAGGAAGGCTGCTTTCCGCGCAAAGGGATTTCAGCATCCCCAATTGCGTCCTCAACTGGTTTTCGATCGGCGAGCAGGGCTGGCATGTTGAGAGATGGGGGCATGAATATCCTGCTGCCGAAGGAGGATTCGTCGAATGACGACAAGCGATCCCAGATAAAGCAGGCTGGCCAATGATTCCTGCCATATCGGAATTTCCCATGATTCCTAGATCGGGACGACCGAAATGAGATCGTCTCCGTATTTTGCGAGCAGATCGACTTCGTCAGGCTCCCCGCCGAAGACAACGAGTTCGCAATGCGGACCTTTCGTCACCACCCATGCGACATAGCCATATCCGTCCCTGTAAGCCTCCGACTTGATGCTTTCGATCGCATCCTTCATTGTCGAACAGGCGGGGCATGCGATTTCCTTGACGACATGTTCGTCGGTTGATTTCAGGCAGGGCGGTATTGCGCCTTCTGCAAGTGCATGGGATTTCATGCAGGGCAACTGGGACAACGTCCATTTTCGATCATCCATGCCGGATCCTCGGTAAAACTCAAGTTTAGCCTATTTCTTCGTGATGCACGCTTGACACTGGAAAGTCACTTCAACATAATAAACCACACCACTGGTATGGATAAAAAACCATGTCTCTGGTATTGGTATCGCGTAGAAATTCAATATACTTCACAAGGGAGGTTTGGAATGGATATGTCGTCATACTGGCATTTTGGAATTGTCTGGATGCTGCTTGCTGGGTCTTTCATTCTCAGCACATGTTATATCAAGAACAAGCAGGGCTGATCTCAGGCAGGCCAGACCGGCCTGCTGCATTGAATACCGAAGGGCTGCGATTTTTCGCAGTCCTTTTTCATTTGGGGCAGGGCAGGTGCGCATTTTGCTTGCCTTTCGGGAATACCATTCTGATGGGCGACTCCTGTCGTGTTTCCTACATTCAGCTTCACTGTTGAGATTGCATGGCGAGCTGGCGCGGCAGGGCATTCCGGGAGAACGTGCATGCATGAGGAAGAATGGGTCATCTGGAACGGCGCCTACGGCATCGTCACAACTGCGACGCTGGGCAGGATAGAGGCGGGTGAAGGCAGCAGAATTGCATGGATGGATCTGCCCTACGACATGCTTGGCCCGTTCAGCCTGGACGAGCTCGAGGCATGCGGCCGTATCGAATTTGCAGCCTGCATCGTCATGTCGCGCCGAAGATGGCATATGGACCAGGAGGTGCTGCGCCGCGAATCCCTGGAAAAGCGCAGGGAATCTCAGGCGCGCATGAACGAGGAATTCGCGAACTTCTTCGGCGAACGGCATCGAGCGAGGCGCAAGTCCTTCGACGAGCGGGCGCATCGTGAAGCGCTGAATCTGCCCATAGAAGGGAAGCTCGATTCTTCCCAGATCAAGGCCGCTTTTCGACGGCTTGCCCAGAAGGTTCATCCCGACATGGGCGGGACTGACGAAGCCTTCGTCCGCATCACCGAAGCGCGCAACGTATTGCTCGAATGTGCTTCCTGATCCCTGAATTCAGGCAATGAAAAAGGGCTGCGGTTTGCAAAATAATTCTTTTAAAGTAAACGCAACTTGCGTATAGTAATCCCATGAAAGCCTTGTTTGTGGAACTGCCCGCCTTTTCTCGATACAGGGCGGACTATCTTAATGAAGAAGATTTCTGCGCCCTGCAAAATGAGCTCATGGACAACCCTGAGAAGGGCGATGTTATCGAAGGGACTGGCGGCTTGCGCAAGCTCCGCCGCCCGGACCCGAAGCGAGGGAAGGGCAAGCGCGGCGGATTGAGGGTGATTTATTTCTGGTGGGAAACCGGGGGGCAATTCTGGCTGTTCACCCTTTACGGCAAGGATGAAGTGGAGGACTTGAGCGCCAAGGAAAAAGGAATGCTCAAGGACATGCTGAAGCGAGAATTGGAGGCAAGACGATGAAAAAGCGCAACCTGTTTGCTGAAATGGCGGAAGGCTTTGAGGCGTTGGCGGAAGAGCGTGAAGGGAAGCGCACCTTACGCACGCATGAAGTGGAAAAAATGCCGGAAGCGAAAATTACGGCAGGGGAACTTGTGGCATTGCGGGAAAGGCTGCACCTGTCCCGACCTGTTTTTGCCCGCTATCTTCGCACTAATCCCCGCACCCTGGAAAATTGGGAACAGGGGAGGGCACAGCCGAACGCACAGGCAGCCCTGTTGATTCGACTTGTGGAACGCTACCCTGACACGGTGGAGAGATTGGCGACAGTATGACCAGAATGCATAACCCGGCGCCGCCTGACTGGTGCTGAAATCGAAGAGCACAAGCACATCGAACGGCTCATCTTTTCTTCTACCGGGCCGCACTGACCGAACGTTCGTTTAAACGGCATCCCGGAAATGCAACAAGGGGTTGATCGAAAGATCAACCCCTTGTTTTATCTGGCTCCCCGACCTGGACTCGAACCAGGGACCTGCGGATTAACAGTCAGCAAGATATGCCATTTCCCCGCGTTGATTGCCATTCCTGAAAATCACATAACACATTGAAAAAACACAATAC
>JAJZPK010000114.1 GCA_021811205.1 Pseudomonadota bacterium | reverse complement strand
AGCGTATTGACGTCCCTGAGATAGTTCTCGCAGGTGAGACGGCTCAACCTCTTCTCGTTCAGGAGATGGGAACGGTAGCCATCGAGCGGGGACATCTCAGAAGCGCGACAGGGCGGCAGCCATCCATTCTCCCAGCCGCTTGAGATGCAGGATGCCGATATCCGGGGAGAAGCGCTGATGATCTTCGGACGCCAGAACCAGCAGCCCCTTGGCCCGCTCACCGACTATCGGCACCATGGCAAACGAGCGCAGATGCTCCCATTCCCCGAACCATGCGAGCAGCTCAGGCGCGACGTGATGCCCGCAATGCGGCTGGATCAGGCTGTCGGCAATCTCCATCTCGTTTTCGCCTACGGGTGCGAGTTCGGGAAGATCCGCACCTCCCGCATCCATCCCCCATACCCTCAGAGCGACGTGGGGCACGTCGAAATCCTCCCTCAGGCTGTTTTCCATCACGTAGAAGAGCGCCTCCAGCGAGCGCGCTTTGAGGAGCGCAATCGACAGCCTGTGCATCTTCTCGCCGATTTCGTCATTTTCCTCGCCGAACTTGATCAGCTCGCGCAGCTTGTCCTCGAGCAGCCTGTTCTTTTCGCGAAGAGAAATCAGCTGCCTCTCTCCCATAGGAATGGCCCGCCCGCCATGCGGATGGGGAACGTAAATGCTTGAAAGGAGATCCACATACTCTTCTGCAAACCCCGGATTTTCCTGCAGATATTGCGCGACTGCTTCAGCTGTAACCATTAATCGTTCCCTCGAATTTCGATTTCGCCCTCAAAAACGCTGACGGCGGGCCCCGTCATCCACACAGGATGCCCTTCGCCTTCCCAGCGCACGACGAGTTCTCCGCCGCGCGTATGCACCTTGACCTCGCTGTCCAGCAGTCCGCGAGCGATTCCCGAAACCGCCGCAGCGCAGGCGCCCGTACCGCAGGCGAGCGTCTCCCCCGCCCCGCGCTCGTAAACCCTGAGCCTGATGGAATGCCTGTCCAGTACCTGCATGAAGCCCGCATTCACCCTTTTCGGGAACTTCGGATGCGATTCGATCGCAGCCCCGAGGCTTCCCACAGGCGCCGAATCGACGCTGGGGACGATCAGGACGGCATGGGGATTGCCCATCGACAGGGCGCTGATCTCGACTTTCTCGCCGTCCGCTTCAAGCATGTAGGTAGGACTGCGATGACCTTCAATAAAGGGGATGTCCCCGGGCTCGAATCTGGGAATCCCCATGTTCACGGTCACCTGGCCGTCTTCTTCGAGCCGGGGGGAAATCAGGCCGCCAAGCGTCTCGACCCTGATCTCGTTCTTTTGCGTGAGCCCCTTGTCCCTCACGAAACGCACGAAGCACCTCGCCCCGTTACCGCATTGCTCGACCTCGCCGCCGTCCGCATTGAAAATGCGGTATCTGAAATCCGCATCATTCGATTGCGGCTGCTCGACGACGAGAATCTGGTCGCAGCCTATGCCGAAATGACGGTCGGCAATGAAACGCAATTGTTCCGGATCAAGATCGATCTTCTCCGAATAAGCATCGATCATCACGAAATCGTTGCCAAGCCCGTGCATTTTCGTGAAATTGATCTTCATCAGGAAACAATCACCCTGGCGTACTTGCGTTTGCCGATCTGCAGCACGACCTGGTCGCCCTTCTTCAGCCTGACCCCCTTGTCCTCGACCTTTTCCCCATCCATCTTCACGCCCCCCTGGGCGATCATCCTGATCGACTCGGAGGTACTCGAAGTGAGGCCTGCCTGCTTCAGGACATGTATCAACTGGGCCTCGCCCTCGCTCGATTCGACCGTATATTCGGGAATATCTGCGGGAATCGCCCCGCCCCTGAACCTTGCCTCGAAATCCGCAAGCGCAGCCTCTGCGGACTTCCTGTCGTGGAAACGCGCGATGATTTCCTGAGCAAACAATACCTTGATGTCCCGCGGGTTCCTGCCGTCTTCGACTTCCTTTTTCCACCTGGCGATCGTCTCGACGGACTCGAAGGAAAGAAGCTCCAGATAGCGCCACATCAGCTCGTCCGAGACGGACATCAGTTTGCCGAAGATCTGTTCGGGAGATTCGCTGATGCCGACATAATTGCCGAGCGACTTGGACATCTTGTTCACGCCGTCCAGGCCTTCGAGCAGCGGCATGGTGAGGATGCACTGGGGTGCCTGCCCGTAATGCTTCTGCAATTCCCTTCCCATCAGCAGATTGAATTTCTGGTCTGTGCCGCCGAGCTCGAGATCGGCGCGCAATGCAACGGAGTCATAGCCCTGGACGAGCGGATAGAGGAATTCGTGGATGGCGATCGGCTGGTTGCTCCTGTAGCGCTTCCCGAAATCGTCGCGCTCGAGCATCCTCGCCACCGTGGAATTGGAAGCCAGCCGAATCATGTCTGCCGACCCGAGTTCGTTCATCCAACTCGAATTGAACACCACTTCCGTGCATTCAGGCCGCAACACCTTGAACACCTGGTCGGCATAGGATCTGGCGTTCTGTTCGATCTGTTCGCGGGAAAGCGGCGGCCTGGTCGCGTTCTTTCCGGTGGGGTCGCCGATCATGCCCGTGAAATCACCGATCAAAAACAGGGCCTTGTGCCCTAGATCCTGAAGCTGCCTCAGCTTGTTGAGCAAAACAGTATGCCCGAGATGCAGGTCGGGAGCGGTGGGGTCGAATCCCGCCTTGATGCGCAGCGGCGCCCCTTTCGAGAGCTTTTGCGCGAATTCCTCTTCGACCAGCAGTTCGTCACAGCCCCTCTTGATGATTGCCATGGCTTCCGCCGGCGTTGCTTGCTTCGTTCGATCCAACATTCAATTCGCCAAAAAGTAATATTTCCGTTAGTTTTCTGTTATCATGCGCCTAGACAGCAGAAACGGAACCGTCATGCAGCGCCTTAAAGACCTAATTCTAACGCAAAAACCGCTGGTCCTAGAACGAAAAATCAAACTTCGCTGGCTCGTGGGTGCATCCACCGTCCCGTTGTTGGGCATCGTCGCCGCCTTCGGCATTGCGCCGGACACCAAGGTCGCGCCCGCTCAACTCCAGACCGTCATCGAGAGCGTCAAGCTCCCGGATCTTTCCGGGCAGGAACAGAACCTGGTTTTCTGGCGTGAAGACAGGATCCAGCGCGGCGATACCGTCGGCACGCTGCTTTCCAGGCTGAAAGTTGTGGACCCCGAAGCCGTCAACTTCCTGCGCAACCCGAACAATGCGCATTCGCTCTACCAGCTCACCCCGGGAAGGGAAGTCCAGGCGAAAACGGACCAGGATGGACGGCTGCTCTACCTGCATTATCTGAACGGGAAAGGGGACGAGCTCGTGGTCGAGCGCACTCCCGACGGGCTGCAATCCCGCGAGCAGTCGGCCTATCTGGAAACGCGCATCCAGATGAAATCCGCCTCGATCGACAGCTCGCTGTTTGCCGCGACAGACAGCGTGGGTCTGTCTGATTCAGTCGCAACCCAGATCGCAGACATGTTCTCCTCCGACATCGATTTCCACAAGGATTTGCGCAAGGGAGACCATTTCACCGTCATCTACGAGATGCTCTACAGCAACGGCGAGCCTGTCAAGATCGGCCGCATCCTGGCTGCCGAATTCGTCAACCAGGGCAAGAGCCATCGCGCAGTCTATTTCGAGACGCCGGGTGGAAACGGCGGCTATTACACGCCCGAAGGGAAGAGCCTGAGAAAGGCTTTCCTGCGCTGTCCGCTCCCCTTCCTGAGGGTCACTTCAGGCTTCACCAAGGCCAGGTTTCATCCCTTCCTGAAGAAGTGGCGCGCTCACAAGGGCGTCGACTTCGGCGCGCCGATCGGCACACCGGTCAGGGCTACTGCGGACGGCAGGGTCGAATTCAGGGGCGTCGAGCGCGGCTACGGCAACGTGATCATCCTCAAGCACCAGGGGCGCTTTTCAACCGCCTATGGTCACCTTTCGCGTTTCGCGAGAGGACTGCACAAGGGCGAGAAGATCAGCCAGGGTGAGGTCATCGGCTATGTCGGCATGACCGGATGGGCGACAGGCCCGCACCTTCATTACGAATTCAGGGTGAACGACAAGCCGGTCGACCCCATGAAAGTCGCACTGCCGGGCGCAAGGCCGCTGCCTCCCCAGTACAGAAGCGCATTCCGGCTTGCCGCGAAACCGCTCGACACCAGGATGGACCTGATGCGCAGCGTCGACCTCGCCAATCTGGATTGATTCTTCCTGGGCGTTATGTCGGGCTGATGTCGGGGACCAGCCTCGACGGGGTTGACGCAGTGCTGGTCGATTTCGGCGCTGAGCCCGCCATGCTCGGCCATGCCTACAAGGAATATCCTGAAGCACTGAGGTCGGCGCTGCTCGATCTCCACTCCCCCTCAAACGACGAAATCGAAAAGACCCAGCGAATCGCGATCACGCTTTCCCGTCTTTACGCACAATGCGTCCACGAACTCCTCGAAAAGACGAACAGCCCGAAGGATAAAATCGCTGCCGTCGGCTGCCACGGACAGACCATACGCCACAGGCCGGAATCGGGCTATTCCGTCCAGCTCGTCAATTCCCCCCTGCTTGCGGAACTCACGGGAATCACCGTCGTCTCCGATTTCAGGAACAGGGACATCGCAGCCGGGGGACAAGGCGCACCGCTTGTTCCCGCTTTCCATGCCGACGTTTTCGGAAGCAGCACGATCCATCGGGCGATACTGAACATCGGGGGAATAGCAAACCTGACCGATTTGCCGAAAGAAGGACCTGTCAAAGGATTCGACTGCGGACCCGGGAACATGCTGATGGACGCATGGATCATGCTCAATCACGGCCAGCCTTTTGACGCGAATGGAAACTGGGCATCCACCGGAAAAATCATTCCTTCCCTGTTCGCATCCCTTCTTGACGACGATTTTTTCGGCAAAAGCCCGCCCAAAAGCACGGGACGTGACAAGTTCAACCTGGGCTGGCTGAAAAGCCATCTGAAAGGGAAAGAGGATCCTGCCGACGTGCAGGCCACGCTCCTTGCGCTGACGGCGCAATCGATTGCGGACTCGATCGTCCGATATTGCCAGGGCGCTTCGGAAATCTATCTCTGCGGAGGCGGCGCGCGCAACGGCGCATTGATCGATGCCCTCAAATCCCTGTTGCCGGGCAGGCGCTTCGCCCTTACCGACGAACTCGGAATCGCATCGAATCTTGTGGAAGCCGCAGCCTTTTCCTGGCTGGCGAGGCAGGCAATTATGGGCCTTCCAGGCAATCTCCCGGAAGTCACGGGAGCAGCAGGAAAAAGAATACTCGGGGCAATCCACCCCGGCTGAATCAGACCGAGAAAGATGAACCGCAGCCGCAGGTGGTCGTTGCGTTCGGATTTTTGATGATGAATTGAGCGCCTTCCAGGCCTTCCTGATAATCGATTTCAGCGCCGACGAGATACTGGAAGCTCATCGGGTCGATCAGGAGCTGGACGCCATTCTTGGTCATCGTGGTATCGTCTTCGTTGACGTTTTCATCGAAGGTGAAGCCGTACTGAAAGCCGGAGCAGCCGCCGCCCGTCACGAACACCCTCAGCTTGAGGCCCTCGTTGCCCTCCTCATCGATCAGCTGGCGAACCTTGTTCGCTGCACTGTCGGTGAAGATCAGGGGAGATTCGGTCACTGCGTTCATAAGATATTCTCCGAGTAATTTGGTCCATTATGCGATTCTGCAGGACCACGGTCAACTGGTATGACAATGCAACAATCCAGTAGTTGCAATTTCAAGGTATAATTTCATCCCACCAACGCACTTGGATCTCATGAACGTATTTTACGAGGAAGACGGCGCATTCAGGGCTGGCGCGGTCCTCGCCGACAACACCACTTCCTTGCAAGTCGAGTCTTCACATGGAAAACGCAGCAAGATCAAGGCATCTTCCGTCCTGATCAGGTTCGACGAGCCCCTTTCCGCTTTCCTCGAGAAGGCCCAGCATGCCGCGGAAGCGATCGACACCGATTTCCTCTGGGAATGCTGCTCGTCAGATGAATTCTCCTTCGAAGAGCTCGGGAAGGAATATTACGGCCATGCCCCTTCCCCTTCCGAGAACGCAGGCATCCTCACAAGGCTCCATCATTCCCCCATGTATTTCTACAAGAAGGGAAAAGGCCGATACAAGGCAGCGCCGCCGGATGCACTGAAAGCCGCGCTCGCAAGCGCTGAAAAGAAGCGGAAGCTGGCCGAGTTGCAGGAAAATCTCGCGCAGGAGCTGATCAGCCGCAAGCTTCCTGAAGCCCTTGTGCCCCATCTGTCCGATATCCTCTACGACCCCGACAAGAACAGTGTCGAATACAAGGCGCTCCTCCTGGCATGCCAGGAAACAGGACTCACGGCCCCTCATCTGCTTGAAGAATGCGGCGCAATACCGTCCAGCCACGATTACCACCTGAATCGCTTCTTTTTCGAACATTTCCCTAAGGGCTTGCCGAAGACGGAAAATTGCGAAATTCCCCCATTGCCCGTCCTGCCCCTTGGGGATGCGAAGGCGTTCAGCATAGACGACTCGGCGACGACCGAGATAGACGACGCCTTTTCGGTCAAAGTACTCGAGAACGGTCATTATCGCATCGGCATCCATATCGCCGCCCCTGCGCTCGGGATTGCCACGGATTCCGCGATCGACAACCATGCGCTCAGGATGCTCTCGACGGTCTACATCCCCGGACAAAAATACACGATGATGCCGGAAGGCGCGATCGACGCATTCACCCTTGCCGAAAACAGACCCTGCCCCGTCGCATCCCTTTATCTTGAAGTCGATAGTGAATTCGAAATCGTTGCGAGCAGGAACGCCGTCGAGCGGGTCGAAATCGCGTCCAATCTCAGGCACGATGCAATGGATGAACAAGCCCCTTTTTCTGAGGAGCTGGATCTGCTGCTGAAATTCTGCGAAAAACTGGAGGCGGCGAGAGGAAAAGGAAACAACGTCAACCAGATCGACTACACTTTCCGGATCGAGAACGATCGCATCTCGATCGGCGAAAGGCGCCGCGGAGAACCGCTCGACAAGATTGTCTCGGAGCTCATGATCTACGCCAATGCCGAATGGGCGCGACAGCTTTCCGAAAAGGATTTCCCAGCCATTTATCGTTCGCAGAACAACGGCAAGGTGAGGCAGGACATCCGGCCGGGTCCACACCAGGGGCTGGGCGTTGCCCAGTATGCCTGGACAACCTCTCCGCTGCGCCGCTACGTCGACCTCGTCAACCAGAGGCAGCTCGTTTCGATGATTCAGGGAGAGGCCCCTGCTTACGACAGGGAAGAATTGCCCGTGATCATGAGAGATTTCGACGAAGCCTACGAGATCTACGGAAACTTCCAGAGGACGATGGAGCGTTACTGGTGCCTGAGATGGCTGATCCAGGAGAACATCTCGAACATCCATGGGACAGTCCAGCGGGAGAACTGGGTGAAGCTCGACGGGATCCCTCTTTCCTGCAAGGTTCCTTCTCTGCCGGATCTCAGCCCAGGGGCACAGGTCATGCTGCACATCGATCATGTTGACCTCCTGGAGCTTCACATCTCGGCGAGATTTGCGGAGAAAGTCTGAATGGACGCAAGAGCAAGGATAAGCATCTCCCTGCTCGCATCGCTCCTGCTGCACGTCTTTCTGCTTTTCGGCATCATTTTCATGCCGCCCATTCTCCCGAAATCGAAAATGGCCTCCCCGCCGCTGAACATCATCCTCGTCAACACCAAGACGTCGAGAAAACCGAAGAAAGCCGATGCGCTCGCCCAGGCGAACCTTGAGGGCGGCGGCAATGTCGCGGAAAACCGGCGTGCCAGATCCCCCCTGCCGCCACAGCTTGCGAACGATACGAAATCCGTTGATGTCGCGGTAAAGCAGGAACAGCTGGCCCAGCTCGAAAGCGAATCGAAGCACTTGCTGGCTGCGATCAAAAGCAGCGAATCCGTTCAAAATGCGCGCAATCTCAACAAGACGCATGACCTTGTCCAGAAAAGTCTGGAGATCGCGCGGATCGAGGCGCAGATCGACAACAGCATGGATGCCTACCAGAAGATACCGAAAGAAACCGATGTCTCCCCTTCGACCAAGGAATACCGTTTCGCCCGCTACGTCGAGGACTGGCGGATCAAGGTCGAAAGGATAGGCAGCCTGAATTTCCCGGAAGAAGCGA
>JAJZPK010000113.1 GCA_021811205.1 Pseudomonadota bacterium | reverse complement strand
TTCCTGGGGCTCGGTGCACAGGCAGGACGCGCGCTTCCCGTCGCGGAATCGGATGCGCCGAACGTCGTGACCGCAACCGCATTTCTTTCCGCATTCAATGACGGCAGGCTTCGCTATGTGGGCAAGCGCGTCGTGGTGGTCGGCGGCGGCGACACTTCGATCGACGTTGCAACCGTCGCAAGACGCCTTGGACATATCGAGAATGCCAAGCCCAACGACCTGGAGCGCGCGATTGCCGGCCAGATGGCGCACGATGTCGCGGAGATTTCCGTCAAGCATGGCGCTGACGTCACGCTCACTTCCATATTCCCCATCGACAAGATGCAGGCGAACAAGCACGAGATCGAACAGGCGCTTGCAGAAGGCATCGCCATTCTCGGCGGCCTCGTTCCTGTCGGGGTGGTGAAGGACAAGGACGGTCGCGCAACCGCATTGAGAGTTGCAGAGTGCGAAGCCAAGATGAGTGGCGGCAAGCTTGAAATCATCAAGAAAGAAGGATCCGAGCGCGACATCGAAGCCGATCTCATCGTTTCGGCCATCGGACAGGCAGTGGACTTCACCGGACTCGAAGAATTCGACAACGGCAGGGGAACGATCTCTGCAGACAAGAATTACCAGGTCCAGGGCAAGGCTGGCGTATTCGCAGGTGGCGACGTACTCCGTCCTCATCTTCTGACCACGGCGATCGGTCATGGTTCCATCGCGGCCGAGGGCATAGACAGGTTTCTCAATGGCGAGGAACAGGAGAAGCGCCCCAAGATCGACGTCCACACTTTCGACCTGATGAGAAAGATGGTCGAGAAGGGCTTGAACGTGGAGGATGTGCACGAGCCGATCAGGGGAACGGACCACATGAATGTGGCAGTCCACAATTATGACAACCGCTCCGGCCGCTACGTGATTCCCCACGATGACATGTTCCTCGGACACTTCGGATATGTCGAGCGGAACAAGCGAAATATCATCACGCTGGACAAGGAAACGGCGCTCGGCAACTTCGAGGAAAGAATCGAGGCATTGTCCGAATCGCAGGCCGTAGATGAAGCCAAACGCTGCATGAGCTGCGGGCTGTGCTTCGAATGCGACAACTGCGTCGTCTATTGCCCGCAGACCGCCGTGTTCAAGGTGAAAAAGAACCAGTCGACGACAGGGAGATATGTCGATACCGACTATAACAAGTGCATCGGCTGCCATATTTGCCACGACGTCTGCCCGACCGGTTACATCCAGATGGGACTGGGCGAATAGGATGAAACGGCTTGTTTTTCTGGCATGCCTGATGTTCTTTTGCGGCACGGCCAATGCTGAGGTGACGGTCCCCCATCTGGATATCGGCAAGGGCGGGCATTGCGTGAATGATCCCAAATTCATGAAGATCAATCATGGCGATCTGTTGAAGAAGCAGCGGACCATCACGGTGCACCAGGGCGTTATCGGCAGGTACAGCCTAATCCGGTGCGTGAACTGCCATGCGAGCCGCGTCAACAACAGCGTGCTGGGAACGAACCGGAATTTCTGCCAGGGCTGTCACGTGTATGCCGCTGTCAAGATCGACTGTTTCGAATGCCATTCGAGCCGTCCCGAGACGGTCAGCGAAACCCTCACGGAGATTGGGAAATGAGCGAGGAAATCGATAGGCGCGACTTTTTGAAGGGCTCGGCCATGCTTGCCGGGCTTGCGATCGCTCCAGGCATGATGCTGTACGATCTCGCGCACGGCGAAAACAGGCCAGCTTCCAGTGCAACGAGATGGGGAATGCTGATCGACACCACGCAGTGCGAGGCGGGGTGCGACGAGTGTGTCAAGGCTTGCAACAAGGAGAATGGCCTGCCGGGCGGAACAGGCCCGACTGACGAGCAATGGATCAGAAAGGTCGAACTGAAGAATTTGAAGACGGGGAAGGTGAGTTACCTTCCCATGATGTGCCAGCATTGCGCAGAACCGCCTTGCGTCGACGTCTGTCCGACTGGCGCCTCTTTCAAGCGGGTTGACGGCATTGTGCTGGTCGACAGGCATCTTTGCATTGGCTGCCGCTACTGCATGATGGCCTGCCCGTACAAGGCGCGGTCTTTCGTTCACGAGCCCATACACGACCAGAAGCCTGAAGTCCCGCGGGGCAGAGGTACCGTGGAGAGTTGCACGCTTTGCGTCCAGCGCATCGACCGCGGCGAGAACAATACAGCCTGCGCCGAAGCCTGTGCGAAGGCCGGCCACAAGGCGATCCTTTTCGGAAACCTGAACGATCCGAACAGCGATATTTCGAAGAGGATCAATGAGGTGTCTTCGCTGCAGTTGAGGGCTGACCTGGGGCTCGATACCGGTCTCCACTACGAGGGGTTGTAATGGATGCATTGCTGAAAGCGAAGAAGGATCTTCGCAATTTCTATCTGCTCGTCCTGTTCGGGGCGATGGTCGTGCTGATGGGGCTGGCCGCTGCACACTACATGGAGGAACACGGCCACATCGTGACCGGCATGAACAACCAGATCGTATGGGGCATGCCGCACGTGTTCGCCATTTTCCTGATCATCTCGGCCTCTGGCGTGCTGAATGTCGCTTCCATCGGTTCGGTTTTCGGCAAGACGCCCTACAAGGCCAGAGCGCCGCTCTCGGGACTCCTTTCGATCGCGATGCTGGCAGGCGGACTTACGGTGCTCATGCTTGACCTTGGCCGCCCCGACCGCGTCATTGTCGCAGCGACGCATTTCAACCTGACTTCGGTTTTTGCCTGGAATGTTTTCCTGTACTCGGGACTGTTCGCCTTCGTCGGCATCTATGTCTGGACCATGATGGAAAAGCGCATGAATCCGTGGTCGAAAAAGGCAGGACTCGTCGTTTTTTCGTGGCGCATCATTCTGACCACCGGTACGGGCATGATCTTCGCGTTTCTCGTCGCAAGGCAGGCCTATGGCACGGCGCTTCTTCCGCCCATGTTCATCGTCATGTCCTTCGCATGGGGACTCGCGGTTTTCTACATTGTGCAGGCTGTGATGTACGGTTGGAACGACATGACGCTTCATCCGGCCATTCTGAAGCGCATTAAGAACCTGCTCGGCCTTTTTGTGATCAGCGTGATCTATCTGGTCACGGCCTATCACATGACCAATCTCTATTTTGCCAGGCAGTCTGGATTCGAGAAGTTCATTCTGATGGATGGCGGCATTTATCCTCTGCTTTTCTGGGGAGGGTATTTCTTCGTCGGCAGCCTGCTCCCGCTTTTCCTCATTTATTTCCCAGGCATGGGCTCGAGTCGTCACGTACTGGCTGCATCCATCCTTGTAGTGCTGGGCAGTTTCTGCTTCCTTTACGTCTTTATCATCGGCGGCCAGGCCTATCCGCTTGAAATATTCCCAGGCTATCAAGTGATGAGCACGTTCGGGGACGGCCAGATCGGACAGTATGCTCCGAGCTTGCCCGAAATCCTGCTCGGTTGCGGCGGGCTGGGCGTGTCCTTCCTGATCACCACGATCGGCGTGAGGGCGCTCAACTTCCTTCCCAGGGACGAGGCGGTCGGAGATTGAAATGAGGCGGTTTCTGGTTTCGGCCGCCCACAAGTCTTCAGGGAAGACGACAGTCAGCATAGGACTGTGCGCTGCCCTGAAGAACAAGGGGCTGGCTGTCCAGCCGTTCAAGAAGGGGCCAGATTACATCGATCCGATGTGGCTTGGGGCAGCTTCCGGCAGATCCTGCAGGAACCTCGATCTTTATCTCATGAATCCAGACGATGTGGTATCCACTTTCAGGCGGCACTCGGTTGGCGCGGACGTCAGCATCGTCGAGGGGAACAAGGGGCTTTACGATGGCCTTGCGCTTGACGGCAGCAACAGCAATGCTGCGCTCGCCAAATTGCTCGATCTGCCTGTCGTTCTGGTGATCGATGCGCGAGGCATGACCCGGGGTATCGCTCCACTTATTCTCGGTTACCAGGCTTTCGACAAGGATATTTCGATTGCCGGCGTGATCCTCAACAATCTGGGCGGATCCCGCCACGAATCCAAGCTCAGGGCCGTGATCGAGCACTATACGGATGTGCCAGTGATCGGCGCAGTACATCACGACCAGCGTCTCGAAATCGTCGAACGTCATCTCGGCCTCATGCCCAGCAACGAATTCGGCGAATCACTCGATCGCATCGCCAACATAGGCGATGCCGTCTCGTCTCAGGTCGATCTGGATGCACTGCTCCAGCTCTCCGAGCGCTCTGCGCTTGAAGGAAAAGAAAGCTATGAAGTTGCACCTCTTCCCGTCAGGGAGAAGGTGAGGATCGGGATCGCAAAGGACCGTGCTTTCGGTTTCTACTATATCGATGACATCGAAGCGCTTGAAGCTGCAGGTGCCGAGCTGGTCGAATTCGACACGATGAAGGATGCTCGCCTGCCGGATGTCGATGCCCTTTTCATTGGAGGCGGGTTTCCGGAGCTGTTTGCACGCGAGCTTGAGGCCAATGTTTCGCTTCGCGACGAGATCAGAGCCAAGGCCCAGTCTGGCATGCCGATTTACGCCGAATGCGGTGGTCTGATGTACCTCGCCAGATCGCTCACTTACCAGGGGGCAACCTGCGCGATGGTCGGGGCGATTCCAGGAGACGTCGTGATGCACGAGAAGCCTGTTGGTCGGGGATTCGTTCATCTTGTAGAAAATGCGGAGCATCCCTGGCCCTGCTCGTTGTCCAAAAGAGGTGTGCAGAAGTCTCATGAATTCCATTATTCAAGCCTCGAGAACCTTCCCTCAGACGCCAGGTTCGCTTACAAGGTCGCAAGGGGGCACGGCATTGACGGGCAGAACGACGGCATCATGGTGAACAATGTCCTCGCACAATTTACGCACCAGCGCAGCATAGGCGGTTGTTACTGGGCGGCGCGTTTCGTTTCATCAGTCGCCCGCATCAAGCGCAATTTGAACGAAAAAAAAGAGGAGCGCATCCTGGCATGAAGTTGATATTTGATACCGATCTGCAAAGCTTCGAAAAGGAGGTCATCGAGGCTTCCAGGAACTGCCCCATTCTTGTCGATTTCTGGGCGGACTGGTGCCCTCCGTGCAAAGCGCTTACGCCTGTTCTTGAGCGCATGGTGCATTTCTACTCAGGTGCATTGCTGTTGGCCAAGGTTGAAGTGGATGAGGGCGAAAACATGAAGCTCGCAGGCCACTACAAGCTTCGCGGTTTCCCCACTGTGATCCTTTTCTCGAACGGCGAGGAAAAGGGGCGGTTTTCAGGCAGCAAGCCCGAACACTGGCTGCGAGAATTCCTCAAAGATCATCTCCAAGTAACTCATCCCACTTGATTTAAGTCCGGGTCTGGTTCATACTTGAATTACCATATTTCAATTATGGTTACTTGGTTCAGGAAATGCTTTTTTTTTGCCAAAATAACCATAATATAATCATGGTATTGTGAATAAATGGCTCGCTTTCAGGACGCTGGCGCAATTTGTTTCTGCCTGGAACTGGCTCTACTTGATAAAAGGAGGATAGAAATGGAAGTGCAAGCTTGGTACATCATCTTTTTCATCACGACATTCGCCCTTCCCGGGTTGATTCTCCTGCTGGATGACGGCAACTTCAAGAGAAAAAACAGATAATCTGAGAAGGCGCTTCAAGCGCCGGCGCGGGTGGAGACGTTCACTCGGTCTTCATCCGTCGCAACCCGGTTTGTCGGCAAATCAGGTGTTCCTGAGACCTTGATTTGGGCTCGTCTTTTGTGCATACTTCCCATAGCCTTAGCGGCTGGCGCTCGTGTCGATATTGCCTCGCTCTAGCGTCAAAACAACGCATAAACCGAT
The DNA here is from genome assembly GCA_021811205.1 of Pseudomonadota bacterium. Next base: position 2,360 of record JAJZPK010000113.1, on the reverse strand, counting down.
TAGGAAGGAGTAATGCAAATGGAAGTCCAAGCTTGGTACATTATCTTTCTCTGCTTCAATGTGATTCTCCCCGCAATAATCATGCTGACCGATGACAGCAATTTCAAGAGAAAGAGCAAGTAAAAAAAGCGGGCGCCAAGGGCGCCCGAAAGTTGGAGGAGGGTGAAAGCATGATATGCTTTCACCCTTTTTTATAGCAATATTGGTGCCAGGTTATTATATTCTTGAATATCAGCATGTTGTATTCACCAAGCGCTGGCATTTCTGTGGGGCCGCCCCAGGATGATGCACGGCTTCAAGCTCGTGCACCGGATCGATGCCATCGTCAGGCCCGGATATTGATTTTGTATTTTCAATATTTTAGAATATCAACATGTTCATTATAAAGGAGGCATTCGCCTTGGATAGTTGCAGTAATCTGAACGCCTAGCGAAAGCCCCTTCCATTCCGTAGAGGTTCTTTCCGCTAGGCAATAGCGGGAAGGCCGAAGCACCTAACTTCAGTCTTCCGTTTCCAGTGTTTAAGGGCAGCCTTGAGCTTGCCGAAGGAGACTGAAATGATCCTTAAATTGCACGCGCTTTTCGAAGCGCTCTCGCGCCTCATCCATGGGCGCTCACACCATGCATGGATAGCAGCTGCAGCGCGTCTCGAGCGGGAAGACTTGCTGGAAAAGCTCGCCACAACGGAAGATGGCTTGCTTGATCGGGAGGCGGAAGACCGTGTAAATCCTTGCCGGAAATCTGGGCCTGGCTTGAAGGCGACCGTATTGCGTCGCGGCAGACGCTCTGCCGTGCCGAAAGGGGTTGCAGCCGATTTCGGAGTGCGCATTTCGCCTGACACGCCGCAAACGAGGGAAATCCCTGCAAACGAACTCGTGCCTGGCGACCTTGTCGAATTGAAGGCCGGGGATGACGTGCCTGTGGATGTCAGGCTGCTTTCGTGCAAGGACTTTCTGCTTGACCAGTCAGCTTACACTGGAGACGGTGCGCCCGTGAGGAAATACGCTGGCATAGGTGAAGGGAAAACCATCTGCGATTTTCCGAATATCGCGCTGGCCGGCACGAAAGTGATAACCGGCTCAGCGCAGGCCGTTGTCATCATGGGTGGACCTGTCGAGCGCGGCACAGTGAAATTCGAGGCGGAAACCGTCAATCATTCGGCATACGGCTTTCTGGTTCCTCAGCGTTGAATTAGGGTGTGTTAACGCAATCTCCCCGTCCCGCCCTTCTTGAAAAAGATTAATTGAGGGTGCGAAAATTGCGTTAGCACGCCCTAGAGCGGCAGTGCCGACCCTTGCCTTCCCGTTCACTCCTTGACTATGCTTGATTGCAAGGGGGGGCTCATGGAATTCAAAAACTATTACGAAATTCTTGGCATCGATCGGGGCGCGTCTTTCGACGAGATCAAGAAGGCATTCCGCAAGCTTGCCAGAAAATATCATCCGGATGTTTCGAAGGAAAAGGACGCCGAGCAGCGCATGAAGGAGGTCAACGAGGCGCATGCAGTGCTGTCCGATCCGGAAAAGCGTGCGGCATACGATCAGCTCGGAAGCGGGTACAGTCAGGGGCAGGAATTCAGGGCGCCTCCCGGCTGGGATGCTGGGTTCGAGTTTTCTGGCCGCGGCGGGGACTACAGCGATTTCTTTTCCGAGTTGTTCGGGCGCATGGGCCGAAGGGGTGAGGATCATCATGCCAAGATCATGCTGGACATTGAGGACGCTTTCATGGGCGCCGTACGCCAGATCAGCCTGCGTGTGCCCAAAGTCGACGGGCAAGGCCGGCCTGTCATGGAGACGCATTCGCTCAACATCAGAATACCCAGGGGCGTTCGTGAAGGGCAAATCATCCGGTTGGCCGGACAGGGAGTCAGGGGTTCTGGTGGCGAAGCAGGGGATCTGCTTCTCGAAGTGCATTTCAGGCCCCATGAAACGCTACGCGTCGAGGGCCGTGACCTTCACATGACGCTGCCTCTCGCACCCTGGGAGGCTGCATTGGGCGGCGTGGTTTCGGTCGATCTGCCTTCAGGGAGCTTGAAAGTGAGAATTCCGCAAGGCGCTCAAAGTGGCAGGCAGTTGCGCGTGAAGGGACGCGGAATACCCTGCGATCCGCCCGGGGACCTGCTGCTTGATTTGCTCGTTGTGCTTCCCCCAGCGGACACGCCGAAAGCCAGAGCGCTTTATGAAACCATGGCTCAAGAACTCGTGTTCGATCCACGGATGAGAGGGTGAAATGGAGGAATTGACGGGTGTTCTGATCGAGGAAATGGCGTTTGATGAAGCGGCTGGATTATGCAAGGTCGAGGTCGAATGGCTGACCTGCCGCGTGGAAGAAGGCTATTTTCCGGAAGTCAGTGGAGGGCGC